>DASRDP010000117.1 GCA_035652535.1 Chloroflexota bacterium | reverse complement strand
CTGCGCGCGCGCCTGGATGCCGCGGTTGTAGCTATCGATGTTCCGTGCGGAGCAGGCCGCGAAAAGCTTGTAGCGACGCTCCATCTCCTTGAGCGCCCATTTCAGCGTGCCTACCACCTTGTCCATCTCAGTGATCACGGGCATGCGCAGATGGGGCACGCCGTTATAGGCGATCAGCTCGACCATCTTGGGGTCGATCATGAGGAGCTGCAGCTCGTCTGGCGTGAACTGGGAGAGCATCGATGCGATGAGGGTATTGATGCAGACGCTCTTTCCCGACCCCGTCGCGCCGGCAATCAGCAGATGGGGCATGCGCGCCAAATCTCCGACGAGCGACTTCCCGGCGATGTCCTTTCCCAGGGCCAGAGGGATGCGCGCCCTTGACCGCTCAGCGGCCGTGCTCTCCATGACTTCGCGCAGCGTGACGAGGGAGACGGACGAGTTGGGCACCTCGATCCCCAACATGCGACGCCCCGGGACCGGCGCTTCGATGCGGATGGAGGTTGACCCGAGTCGAAGCGCGAGGTCGTTGACGCGAGCGGTGATTCTGCTGACCGGTACGCCCGTCGCCGGCTCCACGCCGAACTGCGTCACGACCGGCCCTTGGTTCGCCTCCACCACTCGAGCGTCGATATTGAAGCTGGCCAGCGTTTCTTCGATGATTTGCGCCTGTTGTCGAAGCTCCCCCGCTGGCCGCTCGACGGACTTTCGCGCATGGAACATGGTTAGGGGGGGTGTCTTCCATCGGGAGGAGCGTGGCTGGGCGCCAGGCGCGTCTGGGACTGTCGCGTTGAGAGAATCCGTCGCGGGAATGGCGTGGGCCGAATCGTCATGCTGCGCCCGTGCTGGGCGCTCACGCCGCGCCTGGCTTGATTCGTGCCGATTGATGGTGAACTCGGGCCGGTGGATGCGCGATCGAAGCGCCGACGCCCCCCGAAGCCCGAGACGGACTGCGGCGACGATCCAGGTGGCGGTGGCGACAGGAGAGACGCGCATCGCGATGAAGAGCGAGGGGACGAGGGCGAGGATGAGCACGCCGACGGTCGATGGGGTCCCGAACCACGCTTGGAGGCTATCGGCCACCCAACGGCCGACCAGTCCGCCGCCCGGCGCGTCGTCCGGCCCCCCGCGCCGCTGGGCCTCCAGTGCTGCGATTCCCAGAAGCGCGAATGTGGCCACGGCTCCCGCGCCCAGCCTCGTCCAGGGCCACGGCCGTGGGTGGATCCGGCGCGAGATCAACAGGAGCGCGACGAGCCCGATCCAGACCGCAGCGCCGGGCGCAAGCCAGCCAAAGAGCCGACCGAGCAGGCGGCCGATCGGTTGCGCCACCGCGCCCTCCGCGTGGAGGGCTGACAGGAGCGCGACGAGCGACGCCGCGACGAGGGCGAATCCTAAGGCGTCGAGCGTGACGCGGCCCAGAGCCGCTGCGGCCGGACTCGACTGCCCCGAGCGCCGCGTCGCCGCGCGCCTTGCGCGCGATTGCTGGGCCATCGTCCGGGTCAGTTTCTTACCACAGAGACATCTGCTGCGGCTCGGGAGCGGCTGGCGCGCTCACGGCGACCGGCGTCTCTGCCGTTTCACGCTGCTCGATCCGGGCGATGATGGCCGGGAGGTTACGGAAGTCCTGTTCGAGCACTGCGCGCAGGCTACCCTGGTGGAGGGCCGCGGCAGGGTGGTACATCGCGCAGACGGTCATGCCGTTGCACGGTATGGCTCGGCCGTGCACGTCGCGCATCGACCGCACCGGCGAGACGAATCGACTCAACGAGTGGCGACCCAGCGTAACGATGAGCTTGGGGCGAATGGCGGCGATCTGGGCCCGCAGGAATCCGTCGCACGCCTCCAGCTCGTCCGGCTCTGGATCCCGGTTGCCCGGCGGCCGGTGCTTTACGACGTTCGTAATAAACACGTCGGCGCGGGAAAGGCCGGCGAGCTTGAGCAGCTCGTCGAGGAACTGGCCGGCGGGTCCGACAAACGGCTTGCCCTGCTGGTCTTCGTAGAAGCCCGGCGCCTCGCCGATGAACATGATCTTGGCGTTGGGGTTTCCTTCACCGGGCACCGGACGCGCGCTTCCCATGCCGAGCTTGCAGGCTCGACAGCGCGCAACCTGCTCCCGAATCTCTTGGAGTGTGGAACCGTCCAATGCTGCGTCCCTGTGTCGGGGGTCGGCCATGGGCAGGGGGCCGGGCCGGCATCGTAGCATCGCGGCAGAACGGCCGTCAACGCCCGCGGTCGGACTGAGACAAAGCCGTGATGCAGGCCGGTCGCCATCTCGCGTGCAGGGACTGTGGCGCCGCGAGTTCTCCGATTCGTCCTTCGGAAGGTCGGCTCAGCCGCCCGGTACCCCGTCGTTACTGAGCCTCGTCCACCGTCACCGACCACGTGGCGCCGAAGGTCTGCACATTCACGACGTAGTCTCCCGGCGGACGACTGAGGTACTTGTCGCCCTCTCCGGGTGAAGTGGCGAATGCGTCCGGAAATTTGGTGGCCTGGCCCTGTGGCTGATCGGCCGGCTGCAGAAAGACGAAGAGGAGCGCGGCCTGATTTCCGGATGCCATGTCGAGCTGGTAGTGCAGCTTTACGACGTTGCCCGACAGCTTGAACGGGTTCGAGTGCTGGCTATCGGTGCCAGATAGTTCGAGCCGAGAGGTCCATTGGGTGTCCGTCCCGGGGGGAGCAACGGTCTGCTCCGAAAATTGCGCTGCGAGGTCGGTCGCGAACGGAAGCGGCGGCAGCGTCGCCGACGCTTGCGGGGTGCCCGCAGCCGTGCTCGATGGCTCACTGCTGGGAACCGATGGGGTCAGGCTCTTAATGGTGAGAATTGCGAGGAACACAACAACCGCGACGATCAGTGCGCGTTGAATGAGCGTCGGCATTCTTTCTCGCTGGATGTGATTTTGCGGGGGCTCGCGAGCCCGACCGCGCTAAGCAGCGGACGATGCGAGACGAGCAGATTACGGCTGGACAGCGGCTGGCGCCGTTCAGCACGCCCGGCGCGCGGTCCCCATTCTGCGCGTCCAGGCCGCGCATTCTCGCGGCACCATACCACATGCCACGCTCCGCGACAGGGCGGATTCGTGTTGCCGGGCCATTTCTGGATGCGGTAGGATGGCCGTGAGGCCGGCAGCTCCGGCTTCAGTTAGGGAGTCTGTGGACGACTTACCGAGTCAACGCGAGGCCCAGGACAACCGAATAGCTTGGCGGACCGAGGTCCGCGTGGGAGCCTGGGCCGCGGTGGCGCCTCCCGCCTAACCGCCCCACCTGTCGCCAGCATCGCTGGCTCCCCCGCGCACGGCACACAGAACCTCTCTCACCCCGCGCTTGGACGGCGTGCCCGCCACTCGATTGTCTGCCCTCTCGTCCTCTGGGGGTACGGCGATGCGTTTGGAACCGACTGGGGTCGATGTTCGCCATGTGCGCGACGTGCTCGCGACCGGCAGCCGGGCGGCAGCCCAGGACCTCGTTTGGCTGAGCCCGTCGGAGCTTGCTGAAGTCCTGCTGCAGCTCGACGCCGTCGAGCTCGCGACGCTCGACCTCGCCCTCGGCCCGGACAGGCTGGCCGACGCCGTGGCGCAGCTCGACCCGAGCGAGGCGGCCGAGCTGCTCATTCGATTCAGTCGCGCGGCGGCCGCCGACATCCTCGAGGAGATGGAGCCAGACGACGCCACCGACGTCGTCGACGAGCTGAAACAGTCCGAGGCGGAAGACATCCTGGCGCAGATGGAGGCCGAGGAAGCGAAGGAGATCAGGGACCTCCTCACGTACCCATCGGACACCGCCGGCGGACGAATGACGCCAGAGTATGTGGCGATCGGTCCCGATCTGACGGTGGCCGCGGCAATGCGCCTGCTTCGCACGCAGGCGCCATCCGCGGAAACGATCTACTACGTCTACGTGACCGAGCCAGAGGGGCGGCTTCTCGGTGTTGTGAGCCTGCGCGACCTCGTCGTTGCGGATCCCCTATCCCGCATCGGGGACATCATGCGCACGCAGGTGCTATCGGTCCCGGCCGACGCGGACCAGGAGCTTGCCGCGGGCGTCCTCACCGAGAACGACCTGCTTGCCCTGCCCGTAGTCGATGAAGGGGGGCACCTGATTGGCGTGATCACTGCCGACGACGTGGCCGACGTTCTCGAAGAAGAGGCGACGGAAGACATCGAGCGCTTGGGCGGCTCCCAACCGCTCGACGTTCCCTATCTACGCGCCACCATTGTGCAAATGGCGCGGAAGCGAATCGGCTGGCTGTTAATCCTCTTCGTGGCCGAGGCATACACGGGCACCGTGCTCCGCCACTTCGAGGACACGATGGCCGCGGTGGTCTCGCTCACGTTCTTCATTCCGCTCCTCATCGGCACGGGAGGGAACGTCGGTTCGCAGATCACGACGACCCTTACCCGCGCTCTGGCCGTCGGCGACGTTCGCTTGCGCGACCTGCTGCGTGTGCTTCGCAAGGAGCTGTGTACGGGCGTCATCGTGGGCGTCATCATGGGATCGGTCAGCTTTGTCCGCGCCGTGACGCTCGGGGTCGAGCCGCCAGTTCGGATCGTCGTCGCCGTCTCGGCGCTGGCCATCGTGCTATGGGCGTCGGCCGTCGCGGCCGTCCTGCCGCTGATCCTGCGGCGGTTCCGCATCGACCCCGCCGTTGTCTCAGCGCCGTTCATCGCAACGCTCGTCGATGGCACGGGGTTGATGATCTACTTCACCGTGGCGGACCGTTTGATGGGCCTGAATGCCTGACCGCGGCTAAAGCGGGTACGGTACCTGGTGGGCGAGGCGCACCTCGGCGTGCGTAGCCGAGGATTCCATGATCGCGAGAATCACTTCGAGAGTCGCCATCCCCCAGCGCGCATCGGGAAACGTTGGTCTCGCCTCGCGCACCGCGGCGGCAAGCTCGGCAAGCTCGCTCGCATGGCCGGTGTCCGTGTCGCAGGAGATCTCGCTCTTGCCCGCGTCCGAGTAGATGTACAAGCCGTCTGGCGACTGTCGAATGTCTCCGCGCTCGCAGCTCACGATGGTGAGGCCGTAGAAGGGCTGATGACGGTCCGCACGAGCGCGCTCCCTTGCCTCATAGCCGGCCTCGGTGTACTCGGGTAGCGCGTACTTCGCCTCGGGGTCGAACGGCCTGGTCAATCGCTCCCGGGCGGCGTAGAGCTGGTCCTCCGGCGTCTGCTGGCCGCCCTCGCCGATCCCCCAGGTCAGCTCCGTCACGTTGAAGTGCGCATACCCGTTGAGGCTCATGAGACACGGAGTGCCGTCCTCGAATTCGAGGAACGCGCTGTAATTTCCCTCGGTATTGAAGTTCGGGTCCCACCGGCCGGTGATCGCCCGAACTGACTTCACCATACCGCCGCCGATGCAGCGGACGACGTCGGTCTGATGTGGCCCCTGTCGATACACCACGCCGCCGCCGGTGGCCGTGTCGACCTCGGTTGCCAGGCGTGGCTGGTTCAGCCAGTTGCGGTAGTTCCACGTGTTGATCTGGATGATCCGGCCCAGCCGACCGCTCGCCGCCACCTCGCGTATCTTGCGCACCGGCGGGTTGTAGATCTTGGAGTGGCCTTGGACGTACTTGACGCCATTGCGATCGACGGCGTCGATCATGGCTTGCGCCTGCGCCAGGCTCAGGGCCATCGGCTTTTCGCAGATGACGTGTTTCCCATGGTTCGCGGCCAGAAGCGTGTGCTCCATGTGGAGAACGTTGGGTGTGGCCACCCAGACCGCATCGACGTCGGGTGACTTGCACATCGCCTCGACGCTCTTGAAGGTTCGCACGCCCCGGGCGGCGAACTCTTCCAACGCTGATGCGCGAATATCCGCGACGGCGGCCAGCTCCACACCGGGCACATGTTTGAAGGATGGGAGGACCTGGCGGGCGCCGGCGCCAAGCCCCGCCATTCCAACTCGAAGCACATCAGCCATCCCAGTTCTCTCCACGCTTCACTATTTGCCCTCGGTCATTCCTCGTGGACCGTTACCGATGTGATCCGCACGTCCTGGGTGGGGACGGACATCTCACCCCTCGGACTCGCCTGGACGGGCACGGCGGCGATCTTGTCGACGACATCCATCCCGCCGGTCACCTGGCCGAAGATCGTGTAGTTCGGCGGAAGATTGGCCCTGGTCCCTTGCACGATGAAGAACTGACTCCCATTGGTGTTTGGGCCGGCGTTGGCCATGGCTACGATGCCGGGATCGTACGCGCGTTTCACCGGCTCGTCGGCAAACCGGTAGCCTGGCCCGCCGCTCCCCGTCCCGGTCGGATCGCCCGTCTGGATCATGAACCCCTTGATAATTCGGTGGAACTTCACGTTCTCGTAGAAGCCCTGCCTGGCCAAAAAGACGAAATTATTCACGGTCTTCGGCGCGTCATCGGTGAGGAGCGCGATCTGGATGTCGCCAAGCGTCGTGGCGATGGTGGCGGAATAGTGTCTGGCCGGGTCGAGCTCCATCTCTGGCGGCGATGACCACTGCATTGGCGCGCGCTGCTGATTTGGCGCGGCCGACGGCTGGGGTGACGATTGCTGGCCGGGTGGCTGGCTTCGGGGTGGCTGTTGCTGTTGCACTTGACATCCCCCAATTACGATTAGCAGGGCGATGCCGGCAACGGCCCACCCGAGGAGAGCTGGAACGCGATTCATCCGTGATCTCTTCCTCCGCAGACAGCATCGTAACGGATTGCGACGGGCGGGGCACACTTGCGCCCCGGCGACCGGGACGTGATCATGTGGGGAACCGGGGCCCTTGGGGAACTCGCGCTTCGAATGGAGGACCGACAGGGTGGAAGCGACGCATCGGCGGCATCGTGAGAACTGGGCAGACGAAGCGTACGTGGAGGATTGGCTCGGGCGACAACCTGCGCGAGCAGCGGAGCGCGAGACCCATTTTCGCTTGATTCGATCCCTCATTCCCCACACCGCGGACGAGGTGTTCTCATACATCAATCTCGGCGCGGGTGACGGGTGGCTCGACGAGTTCATCCTCGAACGCTTTGGACGGGCGACGGCGACGCTTCTCGACGGCTCGGCGCTGATGGGAGAGCGGGCGCAGGAGCGCCTGCATCGGTTCGCCGACCGGGTGCGGACGATCCGAGCGGACCTCAGTACGTCCCAGTGGATCGCCGTTGCCGGGAGCGGCTACGACTTAGCCGTCTCGTCCATCGCGCTCCACAACCTCCGCGACCCGTTGCGCATTCGCGACCTCTACCGGGAGGTGTACGGCCTGCTGGCGGATGGCGCGATGTTTCTCAACTTCGACTATGTGCGGCTGGCGAATCCCGAGCTGCGGCCTCTCGTCCAACTCGCGGGCACCGACGCGGAAGCGCCCTTCAGCCAGACGATCCGCGGGGGACATGGCGGTGCACCGGGCACCATTGAGGAGCAGCTCGTCTGGATGCGCGAGGCGGGATTCTCGCTGGTCGATTGTTTCTGGAAGGAGTTTGACACCACGCTTTTCGGCGGATTCAAAGGCGCGGCTCGTGTTCCCACTCCTGTCTAGGGCCGGATCTCTCGCGTTACTCCTCGTCGCCCTGGTCCTCACCAGCTCGTGCATGGCGTCAGGCATTCCAGATCCGTCGGACTTCTTTCCTCCAGCGTCGCGCGCAGGGGGCTCGAGGAGCGCGCCGAGCGGCGCGTTGCCGGGATCGGCCCCCGCTGACAGCGTTGGCACCTCACGCGCTTCCCTGGAGCTCTCGGTATTGGATCTCGACAGCGTGTATCGCACGGTGGCCGACGAGTACGTGGACCATGTCGATGGGGCGACCCTCGTGCGGGGCGCAATGAATGGCTTCCACGACGCCGCCGTGGAAGCCGGCCTCATGCCGATCGATTCGGCCTTGGTCGAAACCGTGCCGTTGACCTCGACGGGCAATGACGAGCAGGACTGGCTTCGACTGGCGCGAGCCTTCCAGACGTTCGTCGACAAGATTGGGACGCGCGGTGACGTGAACGCCGTCGCCGACGGGACGATTCGCGGCCTGCTCGACAGCATCGGGGATTCTGACTCGGTGTTTCTCGATCGACGAGCCGTGCAGGCCCGACAGGAGGGCGGCATCGTGGGCATCGGCGTGACGCTGGCTGCTCCGGGGTCGACCGGCTCGCCCATCGTGCGCGAGGTTCTGCCCGGAAGTCCAGCGGCGGAAGCAGACGTCCGCTCTGGCGACACGATTGTCCAGGTGGATGGTGTGTCGACCGAATCCATGACGCTGGCCGACGTTGTGCGGGCAATTCGGGGCCCCGAAGCAACCCCGGTGACCATTGCGCTGCAAGCGGCTGAGGAAGCCACCGCCCGCGAGGTGACGGTCACCCGGGCGCCGCTTCGGGTTCCTGCCGTTCAAGCGACGAATATCGAAGGCGTCGAGTACGTGCGAATTCGCTCGTTTCGCGACGGTGTTGCGGATTCGGTCCGCGAGCAGCTCGTCTCGTCGCTCGACCGCGGCGCGTCGGGATGGGTCGTCGATCTTCGTGGGAACAGCGGCGGAAGCCTCACCGAGGTCGCAAGCGTTGCCTCCATTTTCCTCGGCGACGACATCGTCGGGATCGAAATCGACCGCGCCCGGCGCCGGGTGCCGATTCAGGGGCGTGGCGCTCCGATTGGGTCGCGACCGACCACAATCGTGCTGGTGGACGAGGGCACGGCCTCCGGCGCCGAAGTGCTCGCCGCTGCCCTGAAGGAGCGAGGCCTCGCGACGCTCGTGGGCATGCCGACGGCCGGCCGGGTGCGCGTCGGGTCCGTCATTCCCCTGTCCGACGGGTCGGCTGCGCAAATCACCACGGAGCGCGTCTTGAGTCCCTCGGGCGGGGACCTCGACGGTATCGGGGTTCGCCCGGATGTGCTGGTGAGTGAATCCGCCGACGATTGGGTGCACGGCGATGACCCGCAGCTCGATCGTGCGCTCGCCGAGCTCGGCGCTCGACCCTGAGCGTCCCAGCGCCAACAACCGGCCAACAGCCGAAGGTTGACGCCTCTGAGAGGCGAGACCTAATATCTCGCCGTGAACTCCCCAGTCGGCGTAGGCCGCTTGTCATTGGAGGCGTCAGGGTGAGCATCTTTGATCGGAAGAAGGAGCCTAGCCGGGATGATATTGCCGCTCGGCTGAATGCCTATGTGTCCCAGCCCTTCCAAGCGGTACCGGCGCCGCCGCCTCAGGAGCCCGCGGGTGAAGACACCTCTGACGCCACGATCATCGCGCCCCTCGATTCGCCGAGCCCGGAGCCCCAGCGCGCAGAACCGGCGCCGGCGGCCGTTCATCAGCCCATCCATGCTGCCGCGCAGCAGCCGCCGCCCGCGGCTCAGCAACCGCTCGCCGCTGTTCAGCCGCCACCGCCGCCCCGCCCGTCGCCCGAGCCCATCGTCACCACCGGGCAGTTCAAGGCCCAGGCGGCGGCCGTGGCCGGCCGGCCCTTCTTTCCCGCGCGGCCGGAATCGCTCGATGCTACGGGGCTCCCGCGCGCGTTCATTCTCGACCTCATCGTCCGAGTGCTCTATCAGAGCACCGAGCTGGTCGGCGCTACTATCGCCGACCGTATTGCGCTTCCCTTCGCGGGCGTGGTCGGCCCGATCCTCGAATCCCTCCGGCATGATCAGGAGCTCGAGGTAAAGGGTCAGCGCGGGATCGGCGACGCCGGCTACCTCTATGGGATCACCGAAAAAGGCGCGCGCCACGCGCGTGATTCCATGGAGCGATTGACGTATACGGGCCCGGCGCCGGTCCCGCTCTCCCAGTACATCGACGCGGTGCTGGCCCAGTCCGTTCGCAACGTGGTGGTGACGCAGGAGAACATCCGCGACGCATTCTCCGATCTCATCATCAACGACGACATTCTGGATATGGTGGGGCCGGCTATCAACTCCGGTTCATCCATGTTCCTCTTCGGCTATCCAGGGAACGGCAAGACGTCGATCGCGGAGCGCATTACGAAGCTCATGGGTGATAGCATCTTCGTTCCCTACGCGGTAGAGGTGGATGGCGCCGTAATCACGGTCTTCGATGCCATTAACCACACGCCCATCGAAGAGAATGGGCCGGATGGACAGCCGGTCAAACCGACATGGGACACACGATGGGTAAAGATCGAACGACCCGTCGTGATGGTCGGCGGCGAGCTGACCATGGCAAGCCTCGACCTGCTTTACAACGACATCGGTAAGTACTACGAAGCACCGCTGCAAATGAAGGCCAACGGCGGCATGTTTCTCATCGACGACTTTGGCCGGCAGATGATTCGGCCCCAAGACTTGCTCAACCGATGGATCGTACCCCTGGAGAAGCGCGTCGATTTCTTGAACCTCGTTACGGGAAAGAAGCTGTCCATTCCGTTCGAGCAGCTCATCGTATTCTCGACGAATCTCGATCCTGGCGATCTGGTAGACGACGCTTTCCTGCGCCGAATCAAATTCAAGATCAACGTGGTCGACCCGGACATCTCGCAGTTCAAGGCGATCTTCCAATTCATGTGCGACCGTCGCGGCGTGCCGTTTGACGAGAATATGTTCCAGTACATGCTGGATCGGTATTACAAACCGAAGAATCGTCCGCTGCGCATGTGCCATCCGCGCGACATCATTGATCAAATCATCGCGATCGCGAAGTACAAAATGGTCCCCGCAAGAATGACTGAGTCGCTGATCGATCGTGCTTGCGAGACGTATTTCGTAAGTATCGGGGGATAGCGAATTCTGCCACCGGCCTGGCGCGTGCACCAGGCCCAATAACACGCGTCCGATGTGAAAGGATTCCTTCGCATTTCCGGTCGGTTGGTGTACAATAGCAGCGGCTTCTCGCAATATTGGCCGCGGTGGGGTTTCCTGCGGAGAATCAAACGTCGGGGAGTGAAAGATGCCAAACTTTCGTCGGCTCAGTGCCGAGGAAGTCGCAGCTATGCGTGCACGTCGGCGCGGATCAGTTGATCTTAGCGAGTACAGCGATTTCATTCGGGCCCTCGACATTGGCGAAGGCGGCGAGGTCGTTCTGGGAGAAAATGAACAGAAGCGCACCGTGAAACGACGATTGACGCGTGCAGCGCGCCAACTCAGTAAAGACGTCCGCTACCGTCGCAGTGAAGGAAATACGATTAGATTCGAGGTTCGTAGCCCGACCAGCAACTAGCGCTCGGTAATTGGCACCTTGAGGGCTCGCTCTGACCCCGGGGCGAGCCCTTTACTCGTCTCTTCAACCCACGCACTTCGCACCGGTTGAGCGCCAATGACACAGAGGTTCCCGTCGGCACCGGCGCAACGCGGCGCCCGCGTTGAATTCCGCTCCGTCACCAAGCGCTTCAGCGACCGCTCGTCCGACGGCGGTCGGTGGATCGCAGGCGTGGAGGGCCTGACCCTAGAGGTTGAACCAGGCGAGATCTGCGTGCTGGTCGGTCCAAGCGGGTGCGGCAAGACCACGACGTTGCGCATGGTCAACCGCCTCATCGAGCCAACCAGCGGACAGATCCTTCTCGACGGGTGCGACGTGGCGACTCTTGACCTCGTCGCTCTCCGTCGCCGCATCGGATATGTCATCCAGCAGATCGGCCTGTTCCCGCACCAGACCGTGGGCGAGAACGTGGCGACCGTGCCTCGCCTTCTCGGTTGGGACAGAAAGCGAATCGAAGCTCGTGTGGACGAGCTGATCAGCCTCGTGGGCCTCGACCCAGCGCGTGTCCGCGGCGCCTATCCAGCCCAGCTCTCCGGTGGAGAGCGCCAGCGGATCGGCGTTGCGCGCGCCATGGCAGCCGAGCCGCCCGTCCTGCTCATGGACGAGCCGTTCGGCGCTGTGGACCCCATCGTTCGCAGCCGCCTGCAAGACGAATTCTTGCGTATTCAGCGCGCCTTATCGACGACGGTGATATTCGTCACCCACGATATCGATGAGGCGATCAAGATCGGCACTCGCGTCGCGGTCATGCAGGAGGGGGGACGCCTCGTCCAGTACAGCCGTCCGATGGATCTCCTGCTGAGGCCGGCCAACGAGTACGTGGCGCGCTTCGTGGGCTCGGACCGCGTGCTCAAGAGCCTCGCCCTCGTATCCGTCGACGATCTCGCCATCGATCATCGTGCGCGGCCGCCAGCTACAGCCCACCGCGTGGCCCGGGACACGACCGCGCTCGAGGCCCTCGGCCTGCTCGTCGCCACCGACGATCACGTTGCCGCCGTGGTCGACGACCGCGGGGAGACCATCGGCGTGCTGCGGCTCGATGCGTTCACTGCCTCCCTCGGCGCGCACCTCGACGCCGCCGCCGCGCGTTCATCGCCGGACTCCCCCGCGGCCGTTGCCCGCGAGCGGCGGCAATCCGGCGATGCCTGACGAACCGCTGGTCCGCTGGGACTGGATCGCCGGCCACCTGGACGAGGTTGCGCGCCGGCTGGGCGAGCACCTCACGTTGACGCTCCTCGCGGTGTCCATCGGGTTTGTCGTGTCGTTCGCCCTGAGCCTGGTCGTTCGTCGTTACGCGCGGGCGGCCGGTCCGATCACATGGGCTGCCGGCGTGCTCTATACGATCCCGAGCCTCGCCCTCTTCGCCCTACTCATCCCCTTCACCGGACTCACGGTCGTGACTGCGGAGGTGGGCCTTGTCAGCTACACGCTGCTCATCTTGATCCGGGCTATCGTCGGCGGACTCGAATCCATTCCCGCGGAGGTCCGCGACACCGCGCTCGGCATGGGCTTTACCCCGAGCCAGATCCTGTGGCGGGTGGAGCTTCCCCTCGCCGCGCCGGTCATCATCGCCGGGGTTCGGGTCGCGACGGTCACCACGATCGGACTCACGACGGTCACGGCGCTGATCGGACAGGGCGGCCTGGGGTTCTTCATCCTCGACGGGCTGCAGCGTTTCTTCACGACGCCGCTGCTCTTGGGCGCTGTGCTTTCGGTGGCCCTCGCGGTCGCCGCGGACGTCGCCCTGGTCGGTTTCCAGCGGCTCATCACTCCGTGGGCTCGGGCGACCCGCTGATGGAGTTTCTCGCGAGCGTGGGCCGTTGGTGCGCGGACCCTGCGCACTGGCAGGGCACGGACGGCATCCCCGTTCGGCTGGGCGAGCACGTGGTCCTCTCCGCCGTTGCCTTGCTGTGTGCGACGGCAATCGCGCTTCCTATCGGCGTTGCGCTGGGCCACACCGGTCGCGGCGGAGTCGCGGCGATCAATGTCGCCAACATCGGCCGTGCGCTTCCATCCATGGCGATGCTCGCCTTCGCGCTGCCGGTCGCCTTTGCGTTGCACCTGGGGCTGGGATTCTGGCCGACGATGTTGGCCATGGTTCCCCTGGGCATTCCGGCGGTCCTTACCAACAGCTACGTGGCTATCCGCGTCGTCGACCGCGACGTTGTGGACGTCGCGCATGCCGTTGGGATGACCGAGTGGCAGGTGCTCCGCCACGTGGAGCTGCCCCTTGCCGCGTCGATTATCGTGGCCGGCGTGCGGAACGCGGCGGTGGCGATCGTCGCCACGGCGACGCTTGGCGCGCTGGTTGCGAGCGGCGGCCTCGGCCGCTACATCGTGGATGGCCTCGCGCGACAGGAATATGAGCGGCTTTTCGTCGGGGCGGTACTCGTGGCGCTTCTGTCTGTAGCCACCGAATGGGCGTTCGGTCTGGTCGAGCGGGCGGTCGTCAGTCCTGGCTCTGCGGTCGATCGGTCACAGCAGAGCGATGTCTGGCGCCGCGCCGCGCCGTCCTCCCTCTCTGTGGACGCCGGCAGAGGGTAGGCACCCCACGTGGCGGACGGGGATGGTCATTGCCCGCGCGTTTCCTTGCCCGCCAACGTGCGTATCTGTCAATGTATGGGCAAAGTTGCGCCGGACAAGGGAATCCGGGGAAAGATGGGAAGCAATGGGAACGAGGCGCCTCGCTGTCCTCCTCGCCTTCATCGTCGCCACCGGCCTGGTTGCCTGTTCGCGGCCTGCGGCGCCGAGCGGCGGAAAGCCGACCGTTCGCATCGGCTCGACGAATTTTCCCGAGCAGCTTGTGCTCGCGGAGCTATACGGCCAGGTACTGGAAGCCAATGGATATTCGGTCGAGCGGCACCTGAACCTCGGGACGCGCGAGATCGTCGCGCCAGCTCTCGAATCGGGTCAGATCGACATGTACCCCGAATACCTGGCGACGTACCTCACGTTCGTCACGAAAGATCCATCGAAGGCTTCTTCGGATCCGGCGGCGACGCAGCGAGCCCTGCAGGACGCCCTGCAGCCCAAGGGGATCACGGTGTTGAACTACGCGCCCGCTGTTGACACCAACGGGCTCGTCGTCACATCCAATACCGCCACGCGAGACAATATCTCGCGTGTGAGCGATCTCGTCCGGTTCAACGACCAGTTCGTGCTGGGCGGTCCGCCGGAATGTCCCGACCGCCCGTTTTGCCTCCCCGGATTTGCCAGCACCTACGGCCTCCGCTTCAAGGAGTTCAAGGCCCTCGACGCTGGAGGTCCCCTAACGGTCACCGCGCTGAAGGACAGTCAGGTCGACGTCGCCGTCCTCTTCACGACCGACGCCCGAATTCAGACGGAGGGCTTTGTCTTGCTGGAAGACGACAAGCACCTCCAGCTCGCGGACAACGTGGCGCCCGTCGTCCGAAACGATCTTCTCAGCAAGGCTTCCGCGGATTTCAAAGATCTCGTCAACGCGGTGAGCGCCAAAGTCACCACGCAGGAGCTGACGGGTCTGAACAAGCAGGTCGGCGTGGACAAGAAAGATGCGAAGGACGTCGCCGCTGCCTGGCTCAAGACGAACGGTCTGACCCGTTGACGCGGAGGGCCGAGCGCTGCGTCCGCGACACGTGCCGGCTCGTGCGGTCAAAGAAACGCAGCGGCTCGCGGGCCCAGGCTCCGGCGTAGGCGACGCCGATCCTGGGTGACGTCCCGATCGCGGTGGCTTCGACCGGGCACCCCGCCGTGATGCGCAGCTCGCTGGACGTCAGGTCCGCGCGATTCCATCGGCCGTCCAGCCCGTAGGCCCGACAGAGCTTGCCGGGGCCGTCCGTAGCCTGGATGAGCCCTTCCACCGGCTCGACGGCGCGGATCAGAACCGCGCACGGGGAACCCACCGCCCCAGTCACGGCGTTGAGGCACCAGTACATCCCGTAGACGAGATAGATGTATGCGTGGCCCGCTTCCTCGTACATTGGCGCCGTGCGCCGCGTGTGGCCATGCGATGCGTGAGAGGCGAGGTCCCGTTCCCCAAGGTATGCTTCGACCTCGACGAGCCGCCCGATCATCGGGCTTTGCCCGGGCGGCTGGAACGCCAGGTACCGGCCGAGAAGATCGCGCGCGACCTCGACGGTGTCGCGTACGTAAAAGGCACGGGGCAGCGGCTCCAGGACGCTCGAATTCACCGCGGCCGGCGCGGCGGGGTCGGTCATTGGGGCGTCAACGCTCCCATGTACGTGGCCGCCTCGCGCACGTAGCCGTCGGCGCTCTCCAGCAGTTCGGCCAGCTCCGCGTCGGACACCGTCCGGACGACGCGTCCGGGGCTACCCAGCACGAGGGAGCGGGGAGGGATGACCTTCCCTTCCGTGACCAGCGCGTTCGCGCCGACGATGCTTCCCCAGCCGATGGTGCATCCGGTCAGAAGCACCGCGTTCATCCCGACGAGGACCTGGCGTTCTATCGTGCATCCATGGACGGTGACGCCATGCCCGATGGTCACGTCTTCGCCGATCACAGCCGGGTGCGCGTAGTCGACGTGAACCGTGCAATTGTCCTGGATGTTCGTTCGCGCTCCGACCGTGATCGGCTGGATATCGCCGCGAAGCACCGCGTTAAACCAAATGTTGACGTCGTCGGCGAGTGTGACGTGTCCAATGATGTGCGCACCGTCGGCGATGAATACCCGTCGACCGATCGTCGGCATGACGCCGCGATAGGCGTGAACTGGCATAGGCTCATCTCCCTTGTCAACGCAAAAGATACGGTATTCGCCTTACCGTTAGGCGAACGCTTGGTAAGAAACTCCCTACGCGCCGCGCAGAACAGCGCTCCAGAGCGGGATGAGCCCCAGCACGAGCGCGAGCGCGAAGAATGCAAGCGCGAGAATCGGCCATGCCGACGACCGCCGCGGCGTGGTCGCTGGGAGCGCTGGTCGCGGGGAGGGCAACCCCCGCTCGATGCGCGGTGGCGGGGCCTCTGGCCGGGCAGCGGGGCGGGAGATCGGCTGGACGACGCGGGTGGGCTGATCGCACACGTCGTCTGTTGAGAGGAGCAGCTCGCGGACGAGCGCTCCCGCCGTGGCGGGTCGATCCTCTGGCCGCTTTGCCAGCGCGTGCATGATCGCGGCCGAGAGCCCTGCGGGGACCCGAGGATCCGCGGCGGCCGGCGCGATTGGTGGGTCCGACACGTGCCGCGTCGCGATTTGAACCGGGTTGTCGCCGTCGAAAGGCAGCCTGCCCGTCGCCATCTCGTAGAGCACGATGCCGAGGGAGTAGATATCGCTCGACGGCGTCGCGGGCTCGCCCCGGGCCTGCTCCGGCGATATGTACTGCACGGTGCCGAGTATGGTGCCGGCCTCCGTCACCGACGCGGCTCCCTTGGCGACTGCGATGCCGAAATCCACCAGCTTCGCCGCGCCCTCCGGCGAGACGAGGATGTTGTGGGACTTCACGTCTCGGTGGACGACGCCGGCAAGGTGCGCGGATTCCAGCGCCTTGCCCACCTGAATCCCGATGTCCACCGTCCGTTCGGGCGTGAGCGGTCCGTCGCGGACGAGTTCTTTGATTGACTGACCCTCCACGAACTCCATGACGATGAAGTAACGCGCGTCGTCGTGGTCGACGTCGTACACGTCGACGATGCCGGGGTGCTTGAGCTGCGCGACGGCGAGCGCCTCCCGTCGGAAGCGCGTCACGAACGCATCGTCCGCGACGTACTGGGGGTGCATGACCTTGATGGCCACGCGGCGACTGAGGTGGGTGTCCTCCCCTTCGTAGACAGTCGCCATCCCGCCCGACCCGATCTGGCGACCGAGCCGATACCGCTGCGCAAGCATCTCGCTCAATCGCCAAGCTCCGGCCGAGGAATCGGGGCACTGCCGCCCCGTTCGCATTCTAGCGAACGGGTTCCCATTCCCACCATGCGTGCGGCGCAGGGCGTGTGTCAGGCGGGCGGAGGCTCCGGCGCCTCGGGTGACGACGCGGGCGAGGGCGGCGAGGCGGGAGGCCCCGCGAGCGCCAGGTCGACGGCGCGAAAGCGGGGCGGAACGAGGGGCGGAATCCGACCGAGTGCGCTCGGCCCGATAGTATCGGCCGGCAGGGCGCGGCGCAGCGCGACCAGCTCGTTCGAGATCTGGCCGATCCGCGCCTTGATCTGCGCCAGCTGGTCCGGCTCGGCCTCCTGGGCAAGGATCGACAGCTCTGGAAGCTCGGCGGCGAGCCGGGCGGCGCGGAGCTGGCCGCCGATGGCGCCGCAGAGCGCCTGGACCTGCGCGTCGGTCAGCCGCTCGATCTCTTCGGTGGCTGCGCGAACGCGCTGGATAGGCTCGTCGAGCCACGGGTCATCGGTGATCTCCAGCAGATCGGGGCGCCACTCCCCGCCAAGGCTCTCGCGAGATGTGAGTTCCAGCATTCGCAACACGAGGGCGCGCGCGGCTGGATCGCGGAAGTCGTCGGGGTCGATGTCCGGGATTCCGAATCCTCGCTGGATCGCGGCGACAAAGAGGGCGATGGCGTAGTGCTGGTCGGTGGCGCGCGGGGCGGCCGACGGCTGGAGGGCACGTCCCGCCGACAACGCGCGGGAGCTGCTGAGGCGCCGCGGATCGCGCCCGGCGCTTCGAACACGGGTGATCAGGGCCGCGGAATCGACGTGCAGTTGATGGGCGGCAAGCTCGACATAATGGGCCTGCTCGATGGGGTCGACCACGGCCTGCAGGAGCGGCACGAGCGCCTCCGCCGCCTCGGATTTTCCCCGCGCGGTGGCCAGGTCATGACGCGCCGCGATGTGGTCGATGGCGTGATCGACCAGCGGGCGGGCGGACGCGATGGCGGCCCGCCAACGGTCCGGGTTTTCCAGAACAAGCTCGTCCGGGTCTTTTCCATCGGGCAGGACCGCGACCGAGATGGTGGCTCGCGAGCCGGCTTGGTACCGGACCAGCCCGCGCCACGTGGGAACCGGCACGGCCGCGTCGGCGAGGGCTGCCCGCCCAACCTCGGCGCTGCGGAGGACGGCCGACTCACCAGCCGCGTCCGGGTCGAGGGCAAGGCAAATGGATGGCGCCAGCCGCGCGAGCTGGCGCAGGTGGCGCTCGGTGATGGACGTCCCCAGCGTGGCGACGACGTTCTGAAAGCCGGCCTGGTGCGCGATCACGACGTCGACGTATCCCTCGACGATGACAGCCTGCCGCTCTTTGCGGATCGCCGAGGCGCCAGCGTGGAGGCCGAAGAGCACGGCGCTCTTGTCGAATAGCTCCGTCTGCGGGCCGTTCAGGTACTTCGGCACGGCGTCCGACGTCAGCCCTCGCGCGCCGAAGCTCACGATGCGTCCTTCGATGTCGCGAATGGGGAACATCAGGCGATGGTGGTAGCGATCGCGCGGGGGGCCCTCGTCTGGCTCGTAGAGGAGGCCGGCGGCGCTCAGCTCTTCGGTGGTGAAGCCCTGGCGGCGGAGGTGGTCGTGAAGGCGGTTCGTGCCCTGGGGCGCCAGGCCGAGGAGGAACGACTGGATCGTGTCGGCGGTGATGCCGCGCTTGGCGACGTATTCCCGCGCGGCCGACGAGCCGAGGAGGAGGCCGTGAAAGTAGATGGCCGCGGCCTCGTTCGCTGCGTAGAGTCGCTCGTTCGCATTGTGCTGCTTGCCGCCCTCCCGCGCGTGTGTGATGACGATCCCGATTCGGTCGGCGAGGCGGCGAAGCGCTTCGGGGAAGGTCAGGTTCTCGATCTTCATGAGGAACGAGAACACGTCCCCGCCCTCCCCACATCCGAAGCAGTGCCAGTGTCCGGTGTCGGGAAACACGACGAATGACGGCGTCTTCTCCGAATGAAACGGACACAGCGCCTTGAACGTCCGCCCGGCCTTCTTGAGGGAAACGTACTGCCCCACAAGGTCGACGATGTCGACCCCTGCGCGCACCTGCTCGACGGGAGACGATTCCATCAGCGCCTGACGTAGTTCCAGGTGAACTTCGCGACGACGAGGGTGATGCAGGTCGTGACGGTGAGCCCGCAGAGCAGGAGGAAGAAGGTGATCACGCCGATGACGTCCACGCGCTGCGCACCTACTTGGCCGAATACTCGCCGGAGAGCTGTGCCTGAGCGGCCGCGAGTCGTGCGACGGGCACCCGGAACGGGGAGCAGCTCACGTAGTTCAGGCCAGCGCTGTTGAAGAACGCGATGGACGCCGGGTCTCCGCCGTGCTCCCCGCACACGCCGATCTCCAGGTCGGGACGCTGCTGCCGCCCGGCGTCCACGGCGAGCTGCACGAGCTTTCCCACGCCTGACCGATCCAGGGTCTGGAACGGGTTTTCCGGCAGGATCTTTTCCTGCAGGTAGCGCGCGAGGAACTTCCCCTCCGCGTCGTCGCGCGAAAAGGCGAACGTCATCTGGGTCAGGTCGTTGGTCCCGAAGCTGAAGAACTCGGCCGACTGCGCGATCTCATCCGCGGTGAGAGCCGCGCGCGGGACTTCGATCATCGTGCCGAACTTGTAGGCGACGTTCACGCCCTGCTCGTCCATGACGCGTCGGGCCGTCTCCTCTAGCTGCCCGCGGACACGGTTCAGCTCGTTGACGTGGCCCACGAGTGGGATCATGATCTCTGGTCGCGCGTCCACGCCCTCCCGCTTCAACTCACACGCCGCCTCGAAGATGGCGCGCACCTGCATCTCGTTGATGCCGGGAAACATCAGCCCGAGTCGGCAGCCGCGAAGTCCGAGCATCGGGTTCGCCTCGCGGAGGGATTCGACGGCGCTGAGGAGCATCTCCTTGCGCTCCAGCTCGCCGGCCTGCGGATCTTCGCGGCGCAGCCGATCGACCTCGAGGAGGAGGTCTTCGTGGCGCGGCAGAAACTCGTGGAGTGGAGGATCGAGAAGGCGAATGACCACGGGGAGGCCTTCCATCGCCCGGAGGATGCCCTTGAAGTCCTCTCGTTGGATCGGGAGGAGCTGGCTCAGGGCCTCCTCGAACTCATCGCGCGCGGGCCCCAGCTCCGCCTCGAGAGCCGTCAGCCGCCGCTCGAGGTCGGGGCGGCGGCCGTCTGGCGCCTCGGCGATCTGCTCGCGCAGATTCTCCGATTCGATTCGCAGGCGCGCGGCCTGGGGCGCGGCAAGGATCATCCTCTGGACGATGGGGAGGCGCTCCTGCTCCATAAACATGTGCTCGGTTCGGCACAGGCCGATTCCCTGCGCGCCGAACTCCCGCGCCCGCTGTGCATCCCGGGGATAGTCGCCGTTCGCCCAAATCTGCAGGCGGCGACGCTCGTCCGCCCAGGAGAGCACCTCCAGCAGCTCGCGCTGGTCCTCGATGTTCGGCGGGATGCTCTCGATCTCGCCCGCGAACACCTCGCCGGTCGCGCCGTCGATGGAGATCCAGTCCTCCTCATGCAGCGTTCGGTCCCCGACGGTCATCGACCGCCCGTTGAGGTCCACGCTGATGGACTCCGCGCCGACGACGGCCGGCTTGCCCATGCCGCGCGCCACGACGGCCGCGTGGCTCGTCTTGCCGCCGCGTGAGGTGAGCACGCCCTGGGCGGGGATCATGCCGTGGACGTCGTCGGGCGAGGTCTCCGGCCGCACCAGGATGACCTTCTCGCCGGCGTGGCCGAGCTGATCGGCGCGATCCGGGTCGAAGATCGCCTTCCCGTATGCCGCGCCGGGAGACGCCGAGATCCCGACAGTCAGCAGACGGCCGTCCTGAACCGCTCGCTCCTTGGCGGCGGGGTCGAAGCGCGGGAGTAGAAGCTGGACGACGTGGTCGGGCTGCACCCGAAGCAGCGCCTCGTCTTTGCTGATGAGGCCCTCGTGCACCATATCGGCGGCGATTCGGACGGCGGCCGCGGCCGTGCGTTGCGCGGTGCGCGTCTGCAGCATGAAGAGCCGTCCGCGCTCCACCGTGAACTCGACGTCTTGCACGTCGCGGTAATGTTTCTCGAGGCGGTCGGTGATCTCGGTGAACTGCCGATAGATCTCCGGCAGCACGCGCGGCATCTCCGCGATCGGCATGGGCGTGCGAATACCCGCGACGACGTCCTCGCCCTGCGCGTTCACCAGGAAGTCGCCGTAGAGGGCGCGCTCGCCCGTGGACGGGTTCCGCGTGAAGGCGACGCCGGTCCCCGAATCGTTCCCCATGTTCCCGAACACCATCGTCTGCACGTTCACGGCGGTTCCGAGGTCGTGGGGGATCTTGTTGGCCTCGCGGTAGACGACTGCCCGATCGCCCATCCAGGACTCGAACACGGCCGCGATGGCGAGCTGGAGCTGGTCCATCGGGTCGGATGGGAAGTCTTTGCCAGCCTCGCGGCGGACGGCGTGCTTGAAACGCTCGACGACCTGTGCGAGGGCGGCCGCGTCCAGGTCGGTGTCCGCCTGCGCTCCGCGCACGTGCTTGGCCTGTTCGAGGATCTCCTCGAAGATCGAGGCGGAGATCCCCATCACGATGCGTCCATAGAGCTGGATGAAACGGCGGTAGGCGTCCTGGGCGAAGCGCGGGTTGTCGGTGAGGCGCGCCAGGCCCAGGACGGTCTCGTCGTTGAGCCCCAGGTTGAGCACGGTGTCCATCATGCCGGGCATGGAGAACGCGGCGCCGGAGCGCACGGACACGAGCAGGGGGTTTGCGGCGTCGCCGAGGCGCTTTCCCGTCTTCTGCTCGATGACTTTCAGGGCGTCGAGCGTCTGGTCCCACATGCCTGCGGGGAACTTCTTCCCGCTGGCGTAGAAGGCGTTGCACGCTTCCGTCGTGATCGTGAAGCCGGGAGGCACGGGCAGATCCGCTCGGGTCATCTCCGCGCACCCTGCGCCCTTGCCCCCAAGGAGGGAGCGCATCGACGCACTGCCCTCCTCGAAGAGGTAGACCCACTTCTTCGTGGTCACGCGCTGTTGGTCGCGCGCGGCTGCCGGGGCTGGTGTCTCCATTGACATCTCGCTGCTCTCCTCCTCGAGTCAGGCGTTCGTCGCGCGGCGGTCGGTGGGCCACGCTGCCCGAGACCCGGCCGCGAAGGCGTCAGTCAGTGGCCATGTGCTGGTCAAGCCAGGGAACGATGTCGGCGATGGCGATGCGCTCCTGTGTCATGCTGTCGCGGTCCCGAACCGTCACGGTCCCGTCCTCGAGCGATTGAAAGTCCGGTGTGACGCAAAAGGGCGTCCCGATTTCGTCTTGCCGACGGTAGCGCCGTCCGATAGACCCTGTCTCATCATACGCTGTCATAAAGCGCTTGCGAATTGTGGCGCGAATGGACTTCGCCAGGTTGATGAGGTCCGGCTTCCGCTGCAGCGGCAGCACGGCGGCCTTGTAGGGCGCGATGGACGGGTGAAAGCGCAGGACGACGCGCATCTCATCCCCGTCGGGCTCCTCGTCGTAGGCGTCCAGGAGGAACGCCATTGTCGCGCGGCTGGCGCCGGCGGCGGGCTCGATGACCTCCGGTCGGACGTGCCGCTTGGTTTCTTCGTCGTAGTAGCGGAGATCCTCGCCGCTGTATTCCTCGTGCTGGCTCAAGTCGTAGTCGCCGCGATTGGCGATCCCCTCCAGCTCCCCCCAACCAAAGGGATACTTGAACTCGATGTCGTACGTGCCCCGGGAGTAGTGGGCCAGCTCCTCGGTTTCGTGAGCGCGCAGGCGCAGATTTTCCGAGCGGATGCCATGACGCTCGTACCAGGCTTTCCGCTCGGACACCCAGTAGTCCAGCCACTCGTCCGAGGTTCCGGGCATGACGAAGAACTCCATCTCCATCTGCTCGAACTCGCGCGTCCGATAGATGAAATTGCCCGGCGTGATCTCGTTCCGGAACGACTTGCCGATCTGGGCGATGCCAAAAGGCGGCCGCATCCGCAGCGCCGTCTGCACAAGCTTGAAGTTGATGAAGATCCCCTGGGCGGTCTCGGGCCGCAGATACGCCACCGCGGCGTCGTTCTCGACCGGTCCGACGTAGGTTTTGAACATCAGATTGAACTGGCGGGCTTCGGTGACCTCGCCGCCGCATTCCGGGCAGCGGCCGTCGGCCAGCTCGTCAAGCCGCCACCGCTTGCCGCACCCGCGGCAGTCGACGAGGGGATCCGTAAAGTGGGTCACGTGCCCCGATGCTTCCCACACGCGCGGGTGCAGGATGATCGAGGAATCGAGCGCCACGATGTCGTCGCGCTCCTGGACCATGGCTCGCATCCAGGCCGCCTTCACGTTCTCTTTCAAGAGGACGCCCAGGGGTCCATAGTCCCATGAGTTCGCGAAACCGCCATAGATCTCGCTCGACGGGAACACGAAGCCCCGCCGCTTGGCGAGGGAGACGACCTTTGCCGTATCCGTTAGCTCGTAGGTGCTCTGACGCAACCGATCTGTCCTTTCGTTCAGCGAAGCGAGATATCGCGGCGCTGATGAGGCGATTGCCCGCGCGTCGTCTCTCGCGGCTGGCAAGGTGGTGCTCGCAGCCGTCAGTTTGGATCCATTGGTCGTCGCACGTACGTGTTGCCGTCTCGCTCGACCCAGAGGATGCCGTTGTGGACGGTGATCTGATAGCGTCCTTCCTGGTCATCGCGAAAGGCGCCGTCCAGGCGCCGGCCGCGCATAAAGAGCAGCCGCGCGAATTGCATGAGGCGGAAGGGATAGGGGCGATCGACGCTGGGGAGGAAGCCGAACGCATACGGGACGTCGTGGTCGCCGGCCGCGCCATGGCGCCGTCCGCGGGCGTATCGCCGCTCCATCATCCGCCATCAACCCCCACCCGCGAAACCCTCTGGATTCTATCGATGGCGTCCGATCGCCAGCAACCGGGCGCCACGGGGGAGGGCAACCGCCGACGGCTATAATTCGAGAACCACAGACGTTCAGGAGTGTGCGTGGCGGAGCACGTAGAGGGCGGTGACCTGAGTGCCGCGCGGCTCCGCAAGCTCGACGCCATCCGCGAACTCGGCGTCGACCCCTTCCCCCGCAAATTCGAGCGAACCCACCAGTCCGCCGACCTTGTCGCCGATTTCGAGCGATTCGAGGGCCACGAGGTCCGCGTGGCCGGCCGGATCGTCGGCGCGATCCGGCACATGGGGAAGGCGGGCTTTGCCAACATTCTCGACGGTGGCGGTCGAATCCAAATCCACTTTCGGCGCGACTCCCTCGGCGAGGCCGGGTTCGCCCTCTACCGCGAGCTGGACGTTGGCGACTTCATCGGCGTCCACGGCGTGCCCTTCCGCACGAAGACGGGCGAGCCCACGATCGAGGCCCGCTCTCTCACCTTCCTGGCAAAGGCGATCAGGCCGCTGCCCGAAAAGTGGCACGGCCTCACCGACGTCGAGAAGCGCCATCGCCAGCGCTACCTCGACCTCATCGCCAACCAAGAGGTGCGGAACGTCTTCGCCGCCCGTACGCGGATCGTGCGCTCAGTGCGTCGATTTCTCGACGACCGCGGCTTCCTGGAGGTCGAGACGCCCATGATGCAGGCGGTGGCGTCGGGCGCCGCGGCGCGGCCCTTCACGACGTTCTCGAACGCGCTCGATCAGGAGCTGTATCTGCGCATCGCCATCGAGCTGTTCCTGAAGCGCTGCATCGTCGGTGGCATCGAGCGCGTGTATGAAATCGGCCGCATCTTCCGCAACGAGGGGCTGAGCTACAAGCACAACCCCGAGTTCACCATGCTCGAGCTGTACCAGGCCTACGCTGACTATGAAGCGATCATGGAGCTGGTCGAGCAGCTCGTGTCCCACGTGGCCCTCGACGTGATGGGCACCACGAGCCTCGAGTGGAAGGGCGAGCCCATCGAGCTGGCCCCGCCATGGCCGCGCCGTCGTCTCCAGGAGCTGATCCTGGAGTACGCGGGCGTGGACTACCTCGAGTATCCGGACGACGAGATGTTGCGCTCGGCGGCTTCCCGGGCGGGGCTCGAAGTCGATCGATCGTGGAATCGGGCGAAGGTTATTGACGAGCTGTCGACCGTATTCGTGGAGCCGCGCCTGGTCCAGCCCACCTTCGTGGTCGACTATCCCGTTGAGACGACGCCGCTCGCAAAGCGGCGCCCGAGCCAGCCGGATGAGGTCGAGCGGTTCGAGGCGTACATCGGCGGCATGGAGATCGCGAACGCCTTCTCCGAGCTGAACGATCCCGTGGAGCAGCGTCGGCGCTTCGACGAGCAGGTCGCCCAGCGTGCGGCGGGGGACGAGGAGGCGCAGGCGCTGGACGAGGACTTCCTGGTGGCGGTGGAGCACGGGATGCCCCCGACCGGCGGTCTAGGAATCGGCATCGATCGGCTGGTCATGGTGCTCACGAATCAGCCGTCCATCCGCGACGTCATCCTCTTTCCCCAGCTCCGATCTCGGGACACGCGATGACCGCCGAGCGCGAACAGCGGGGCCGCCGGCGCGCAGCAGGAGCACGGGCGTGCTGAGCATGCAGTACATTCGCGAAAACGAGGCGTTGGTCCGTCAGGCGCTGGACAACCGCCGCTCCGACGCGCCGATCGACCGGATCCTCGCGCTCGACGCGCGGCGTCGCGCGATCCTCCAGGAGCTGGAGCGGCTCCGCGCGCAGCGCAACCAACGGTCAGCGAAGATCGCGGGCGCGAAGGACCCGGAGGAGCGGGGACAGCTCATCGCCGAGACGCGGGCGCTCTCCGAGCGGATCGCCGTGCTGGAGCCCGAAATTCGCGGGATCGACGGCGAGCTGGAGCCCTTGCTGCTGGAGGTCCCCAACATCCCGGACCCGAGCGTCCCCGTTGGCGCCGACGCCGCCGAGAACGTCGAGGTGCGGCGATGGGGCGACACACGGTCCTTCCCGTTTCCGCCGAGGCCGCACTGGGAGATCGGCGAGGATCTGGGAATCATCGACTTCGAGCGAGGGGCCAAGATCGCCGGGTCGCGCTTCCAGGCGCTCGTCGGTCAGGGCGCCGCGCTCTCCCGCGCGCTCATCGCCCTCATGCTCGACCTCCACGTCGGCCAGCACGGATACACAGAGATCGCCCCGCCATACGTCGTGAAGCCGGAAGCGATGGAGGGGACCGGACAGCTTCCCAAGTTCGGCGACGATGCCTACCATCTGGAGGCTGACGATCTCTATCTGATCCCGACGGCGGAAGTCCCGGTGACGAACCTCCATCGCGGGGAGATCCTGGACGGCGCCCGGTTGCCCATTCGCTACTGTGCCTACAGCGCGTGCTTTCGCAGGGAGGCTGGCGCCGCCGGCCGCGACACCCGCGGGCTGATCCGCGTCCATCAATTCGACAAGGTAGAGATGGTGAAGCTGACCCAGCCCGACCGATCGCTCGAAGAGCTGGAATCGATGGTGAGCGACGCCGAGGCCGTGCTCCAGGCGCTCGATCTGCCGTACCGCGTGGTGCTGCTGTGTACGGGTGATATGGGATTCACCTCCCGCAAGACCTATGACCTGGAAGTGTGGATGCCGGGCCAGGACCGATTTGTGGAGATCTCGTCGTGCTCGAGCTGCGGGGACTTTCAGGCTCGCCGCGCGGACATCAAGTATCGGCCCACACCGACCGCCCACGCGGACTACGTCCATACCCTGAACGGGTCTGGGCTCGCGGTGGGGCGAACGATGGCCGCGATTCTGGAGACGTACCAGCGCGAAGACGGCGCCGTCGCTGTGCCGAATGCGCTCCAACCATTCCTGCGCGCCCGCGAGATCGTCGCTCAACGGTGATCATGCCAGGCAGGAGGTCGCCATGCGCCAGATCGCGTACGTGGCGGAGAGCGGAGAGATCCGGGTCCGCGACCTTGACGTCGGGCACGAGATCTCGGTCTCCGCGGAGGAATCGGCCCTGCCGGACGAGGAGGGCAGCCGGTTTGCGAATTGGCCGACGTGGTCGCCCGATGGGTCGAGGCTCGCGTATTTCCGCTACGAAGTCCATGGAAACGAGTTGGTGGCCTCCGGCGTTCGCGTCGTCGGCGCGGACGGAACGCGCAACGTGGCGGCGTACACGGCCACCAACGAAGCCCCCATCTACATGGGGTGGTCGCCCGATGGTCGTCGGATCGCGGTATTGGTCCAGCTCGCGAACCAGCTTTACCTCCGCGTCATCGATCCGGAGGGCGAGCGGCCGCCGCTGACCGTGGCCCAGGGGGCGCCCCTGTACTTCACGTGGCAGCCCGATTCGCGGGGGCTCGTAGCCAACGTGGGCACCGGTCGGGCCGCGGAGCCACACAGCCGCCTGCTCTGGATCAGGATCGAGGGCGGGCAGGTCGTGCAGGAGCAGGTGGAGCGGAGGCCGGCCACGGCGTTCCGCGCGCCCGTCTGGTCGTCGACACGCGCAGCGGCCGTCGTCGCGCTCCAGTTGGAGGCAGGGGTCGAGGGGTCGGAAGCCTGCCAGGTCGCGACCGTTGCAGATCGCGTCCCTCAGCCACTTTTCACGGCCGGGCTGGCGCCGGCGCTTATTCCGAGCCCGACCGGCGATCTTGTCGCGTGCGCGTGGCGGCCGAACGTCGACGCGGCGTTATACGCCGGGGTGACGCTGTACGACCTCGCGTCGGGTTCGGAGCAGAGAATCATCGAGGACCCCATCATCGCCTACTTCTGGACCCCCGATGGCCGGCGCATCATCTACGTATCCGGGGAAATCTCGGACCGGGCGGTATTCGTCCGTACGGTGGACGTGTCAGCGGGGAGCCGGGAGGATCTCGGTTGGGTGCGTCCGACCCGCGACATGTTCCTCCTGTTCAGCCACTTCGACCAGTACGTCCAGTCGGCAAGCCTCGTCTCGCCAGACGGCGCGGAGCTGGTTCTGGCGGCGTCGAGGGCCAAGGAGCGCGAGAACGGCGTGGTCCCGACGGTGCGCCAGGTCCTGGTGCGGTCGCTGGCCGGCGCTCACGAGGAGACGACGGTGGCGCGAGGGCGCCTCGCCTTCTGGCGCCCGGCGGCTCAGTAGACCCGGGCCGGTCGGTCAGTGGTACCGGGGCTTCACCTCCACGTGGATGTACGAGATCGCCAGCACGATGACGAGGCCGATAACACTGAAATGGACGACGTTCTGCAGGATCCCGACGATCAGGCCCGCCGCGACGAGCCACCACCCGTTGAGGCGCATCTGGCGCATGAAGTAGCCGCCGACGACGTCCAGCGCGCTGCCGACGAGGAGGAACACGAGCGCCAGGAAGGCCGCCGCGCCCGCCTGGATGCCCCAGGCGCCGGCGAGGAGAAGGAGCGGCGAGAAGATCGCCCCCACGGTCAGGAGCACGATGCTCATGAACACGCCGAACGCGCCAAAGATCATCGCGATCCACGGCGCCCAGGCCACGTAAGCGTCCGTCAGCGAGTCGGGTGCGGTGGGCAATTGCTGTCGAATGCGATCCGCGTAGTCATCCCATTGGCTCGATGATCCGCTGAAGTTCTGCCCTGCCATTTCGCCTCCATGAATTGCGCCCGTGCGCCACGCGCGTCGTGCATGAGAGCAGCGCTCGGATCTGAGGATCGCGGCTGGCCTTGCCCGACTCACCTCCCGCCGCAGATTTTCGCCATTATACTGGCGCGCAGCGCAGCGCACTGGCGGCCAGACAGGGCAGGGCGTCGGGCGTTGTTACAATGGCGCCCAGTTGCCACCGAGGCGGGCCGGGAACGAGGGAAAGGAGAGGTGTGGAGCTAACCTGGATCGGACATTCCTGTTTTCGTATGCGAGGCCGGGACGCGACGCTGGTTACCGATCCGTGCGCGCGGGCCAGCGGCTATTCCGTGAACCGAGTCACGGCAGACGTCGTGACAATCTCGAATTCGCATCCCAACCACAGCGCGGTGGGGGAGTTGGCTGGCTCACCCACGGTGCTCGACGGGCCCGGCGAATACGAGGTCCAGGGAATCATCGTAACGGGGGTGCGCACGCCGGCCGGCAAGGCCCCGGGCACCCCGAGAAATACGGCCTACATCATCTCCGTCGACGACATCACCCTCTGCCACCTGGGCGACCTGGCGAGCATCCCCACCACCGAGCAGATCGAGCTGATGAAAGACGTGAACGTACTGCTCATACCCGTCGGCGGGCACTGCACGATTGGGCCGTCCGAGGCGGTGGAGGTCATTAGCCAAATCGAGCCGAAGCTCGTGGTTCCCATGCACTACGCGACGGACGTCTCCACCGTCGAGCTGGAAGGGGTCGATCGATTTCTCCGCGAGATGGGGCTGACGCAATCCGAGCCTCAGCCGCGAATTAACGTTACGCATAGCTCGCTTCCGAGCGAGCCGACCGTCGTCCTCCTGCAATACCGACGCTCCTGATATGTCCGTGGCGCCATTGTCCGAACTTCAGCAAAAGACGCTGGAAGCCCTCGTCGAAGGCTACCGCGCCAGGGAGGGCATGAAGGACCGGATTCGGGCGCTCAACGAGTGGGAGATCGCCCGCCGGTCCGGCTTCACGGAGCTGAGCTACGCGGAGTTCCAGGAAGACCCGAGCCGCAATCAATTCCTCGATTCCCTCATGGCGCTGCAACGGTTGGGCCTGATCTCCGTGTGGGAGCGCGGCGTGAAGTACGACACGTTCGTGCCGACGGAGCAAGGGAACCTCGCAGCGGAGGGTCGGCTCGGTATGAGCGCGAAGCCCGCCTCCGGCGCGGGCGCGCAAACGCCGAGCACGCCGACGACGGGCGATCTCGACGATCAGATCATTCATCGATTGGACGAAATCATTCGCCTACTCAAATCCCTCGATTCGAAGCTGGGAGGACCGTGACCCATGCCCTCATACGTTGATGAATTGTCCGAGGACCGGGAGCGGGTGCTGAAAGCCCTGAGGGGACTGATCGAGGAGCAGGAAGCGCGTGTGCGAGCGCTCACCGAGGCCCTCGCCCAGTACACGGAGACCCTGGACCGACGGATCATCCGCACCATGATCTTTCGCAACACGTTCGGCGCGACCCAGACGAACACGTTGATGGCCGAGGGTGACACGCAGGATGCGACACGCCCGGTGACCGAGACGACGGTGCAGCTCGAGCGGGAGAATGAGATCCTGCACGCCTACCGCCAGGCTCTGCGGCAGGTGGAGACGGGCGCACGTCTGGTGGACGCGTTGGGGAAGTTCGCGGTGGGGAGCTAGGTCCGGGCGCCTTGCTCCCGTTGCCCCTCAGAGCTAACATAAAGTTGGACCTGCGCAGGGGCCAGAGAAAGGACGCACCTAATGAGGGGGAGCAATCCGATCATGCGGTACAGAGTCCTTCTCGGGGTTTGGCAGGTGGACACGTGAGGCCCCGCGACGACCTCGCGGGGCCGGGTGACCCCGGGCGCACCCCGGCGCATCGCCCACAGGGGGCCGCAGGCTGCAATCCTGATTAAGGCCCGGGGGTCTCGGCTGCTATCAGCCGGCGCAAGGTGATGGCCCGGTCTTCTGTCAGCCTAACCAGTGGCTGAGACGGGAGAGCTCCGGATGTGCTTCCGCACGCCGGGGCTCTCTTCATGGAGTGCCGCGCTTCCAGAGGTGTCCGCTATAATAGCTGCCTGCGACCGTATATGCGCGACGTTCCGTGCGAACGCATGGTCTGCTTCCCACCTGTTCCTGACAACCGTCCATGAATCTCGCTGGAGAGGTGCTTTTTGCCCGATGCGCGGCACTATGTAGTGCTCGGGAACGGCACTGCGGGTACAACAGCCGCCGAGACGCTCCGCAAGAACGATCCGGACTGTCGAATCTCCCTCTTCACCGACGAGCCGTACCCCCTCTACAACCGGGTTGCCCTTCCACCCTTCTTGAAGGGGAAGACACCGGAATCGAAGCTCTTCATGAAGACGATGGAGTTTCACCGGGACCGCAACATCTGCTTCTACCCCAACGTCCGCGTCTGCAAGGTGGACCTTGAATCCCGTACGATCGTCACCGACACTGGCAATGATTTCTCCTACGACCGGCTTCTCGTGGCAACCGGAGGCACGCCCAACCACCTCGACGTGCCCGGCGCCGACGCGGACGGGGTCTGCTACTTCCAGACGCTGGATGACACGAAGGACCTAGTCGAACGGATCGAGCGAGGCCGCTCCGCCGTGAGCATCGGTGGCAGCTACATCTCCTACGAGCTGGCAGAGGGGTTCCGGTCGCGCGGCCTGCACGTGACGTGGCTCATCCGCGGCCCTCGCTTCCTCCACCGCGTGATCGACGAGGACGGCGGCGAGCTGGTGGACCGGATCGCGCGCCACCACGGCGTCGACATGGTGTACGAGGACACCGCGGACCATATCGAGACCCGCGATGGCCACGTCGCGGCCGTCATCTCGCGTGGCAGCCGAAGGATCGAGGCGGACATCGTCGGTTGCGGCCTTGGCCTGACCTACAACCACGGTTTCCTGCCCTCGGGCTCCGTCGACATCAAATACGGCATTGTTACGAACGAATATCTGGAGACGAACGTCGAAGGGGTGTACGCGGCCGGCGATATCGCCGAGTTTTACGACGTCGATCTCGATCGCCACTACACCATGGGGACCTGGGCCAGCGCCTCGCTCCACGGGCGGATCTCCGCGCTCAACATGCTCGGGGATCGGCAGCCCGTGCGCGACGTACGACAGTACACCACCACTCTCTTCGACTCGCGGATGACCGTCATCGGCGCGACGCCCGACATCCGACCGGAGATCCAGGGCGTCTCGCGCGTCTACCCCAACGGCTCGAACCCGACAAACTGGTCGTATCGGCGGCTCTTTTTCTACGAGAACCGGCTCGTCGGCGCGGCGCTCATCGGCGATATGGCGAGAAAAGTCGAGCTGGTGAAGACGATTCGCTCCAAGAACGACGTGTGGGATGACCGCGAGCGGCTCCTGAGCTAGTTCCCGTTTGCTCCCGTGCGATCACGTATCTTTTGGTGGCTGAAACCGATTGGAGCACCACATGGCGGATGCACAGGTCCTCGTCGAGCGAGACGGGGGGGTTGCGACCGTCACCCTCCACCGGCCGGCCGTCCTGAACGCCCTTAGCAATGAGCTGCTCGGCGAAGTCGTCGGCGCGCTCGAGGCGCTCGACGAAGACCCGGCGATTCGGGTCGCCGTCGTTACCGGCGGAAGCCAGGTCTTTGCCGCCGGTGCCGACCTCCAGCAGTTCGCCGACGCGCCCGTGGCGACGATGGTGCAGTCCGCGCGCGGCCAGCTCTGGGACCGGCTGCGACGGATTCGCCAGCCCCTCGTCGCTGCTGTGGCTGGGTACGCCCTTGGCGGCGGCTGCGAGCTGGCCATGAGCTGCGATTTGATCATCGCCGCGGAAAGCGCCCGCTTCGGCCAGCCGGAGATCAACGTGGGGATCATGCCCGGGGCGGGCGGCACGCAGCGCCTGGCGCGCGCGGTCGGCAAGGCGCGGGCGATGGAGCTGGTGCTGACCGGGCGCATGATCTCGGCGTACGAAGCCGAGCGCATTGGCCTGGTGAATCGCGTCGTCCCGACGGAGGTCCTGGCAGACGAGGCTGGCCGCCTCGCGCGGGAGGTCGCCGCGAAGCCACCCATCTCGGTGCGCCTCGCCAAGGAGGCGGTACTCCAGGCCTTCGAAACGACCTTGACCGCCGGCCTCGAGTACGAGCGCCGGTCGCTGGCAGCGCTCCTGGGGACTGACGACGCTCGAGAGGGGATGCGGGCATTTCTGGAGAAGCGCCCGCCTCGATATCTGGGACGATGAGGCGCGGGGCCGAACCATGAGCGAGGAAGTCCTCCTGGTCGAGCGACAGGAGCGCGTCGCAGTTCTCACCCTGAACCGGCCGTCGGTTCTCAACGCGTTCAACGAGGAGCTTCTGGACCGATTGACCGCAGCGCTCCGCGAGGCCGAGCGCGACCGCGCGGTCGGCGCGGTCGTCGTCACCGGCGCCGGCAAGGCGTTCTGCGCCGGCCAGGACCTCCAGGCTCGGCGGGCCATCTTCGACCGCGGGGAGGTGCCGCACCTCGGGGCGGGTCTCCGCGAGCGGTACAAGCCCATGATCATGCGGATTCGTACCATGGAGAAGCCGGTGATCGCCGCGCTCAACGGCGTGGCCGCCGGCGCGGGATGCGGGCTCGCCCTCGCGTGCGATCTGCGCACCGCCTCCGACTCGGCCTCGCTCATCCAGTCGTTCGCGCGCGTCGGGCTCGCCCTCGATTCGGGCAGCTCCTTCTTTCTGCCGCGCATCGTCGGGCTCGGCCGGGCCTTCGAGATCGCGATGACCGGCGATCCCGTCCCGGCCGCCGAGGCAGAGCGCATCGGCCTGGTGAATCACCTCTACCCAGCCGAGGAGCTGATGGCTCGCACGTTGGAGCTGGCGACGCGCCTGGCCGCTGGCGCCACGCGCGCCATCGGTCTCATCAAGCGGGACATCAACCGCGCCCTGACGCTCGACGTGGAGAGCGCGCTGGACTACGAGTCGTTCCAGCAGGAGACCGCCGGCCAGACGCGCGATTTCCGTGAGGGGGTGATGGCTTTCATCGAGAAGCGCAAGGCAGAGTTTCGGGGGGAGTAGGCCGACCGATGAAGCTCGGAGTGATCGGCGCGGGCACCATGGGTGGCGGGATTGCCCAGGTCGCCGCGCAGCAGGGAATAGACGTCCGGCTCCTCGACGTGCGAACCGAACTCGTGCAGGCCGGGGTGGACCGGATCCGGGGTTTCCTCCAGCGCGCGGTGGAGCGGGGCCGGATGTCGAAGGCCGACGCTGACGCAACGGTCGGCCGGATCGAGCCGACGGTCGAGTTTTCGGCGCTGGCCGACGTCGATGCCGTCATCGAGGCGGCGGTTGAGGATATCGCGGTCAAGTCGCAGGTGTTCCGCCAGCTCGACGAGCACTGCCCGGCGCACGCGATCCTCGCCAGCAACACGTCGTCCCTCAGCGTGACGGAGATCGGCGCGGCGACCAAGCGGCCCGAAGCGGTGGTTGGCATGCATTTCTTCAACCCGGTTCCCCTCATGGCGCTCGTCGAGGTCGTCCGGGGTTACTCGACGTCTGATGCCACCATGGACCGCGCCGTCGATTTGGCGCGCCTCCTCGGCAAGACGCCCGTCCGTGCCAGCGACACACCCGGATTCATCGTCAATCGCATCGTCCGGCCCTTCTATAACGAGGCCTTGCGCATCCTCGGCGATGGGGTGGCCGATTATCCCATCGTGGACCGGATCATGAAGGGCGTAGGGTTCCGGATGGGACCGTTCGAGCTGATGGACCTGATCGGGAACGACGTGAACTTCGCGGTGACCCACTCCATCTTCAGCCAGCTCTACGGCGAGCCCAAGCTCCGCCCATCGTTCCGCCAGCTCCGGATCGTGCAGTCCGGAAACCTGGGGCAGAAGACCGGGCGTGGTTGGTACGCATATGACGGATCGTCCGCCCCGGAGCTTCCGACGATCGCGGCGGAGCCGCTGATGGGACCGGTCGCAGTGGTCGGGGATTCGGCTCTGGGCATGGACCTTGCCAGCGCCCTGAGCGCGGCGGGCCTCGAGACGCGCGTGTGGTCGCGGGAACCGCCGCGTGCGGCCACGTCGGGCGTGCACGGGGTTGCCAGCATCGCTGAGGCCGTCTCGGGCGCAGCGCTCGTCGTCGAGGCGGGCTGGAGCCGTGACACGAAGCGGGAGATGCTCCGCGACGTCGCGCGTGTTGCTCCGCGAACGCCCGTCGCGTCCATCGCGCTGACGGTGGCCGCGTCAGAGGCCGCGTCGTGGCACGCCAATCCCTCCATCGTCTGTGGCTTCGCCGTGCTCCCCCCGTTGGCGGACGCGAAGGTGGTCGAGGTGGCGCCAGCGCTCCAGACCGATCCAGCCGCGGTAAAGGCGGCGGAGAGTCTGGCCGTCGCCGTGGGAAAGGAGCCCGTCCTCGTGGGCGATGGGAGCGGCGGGGTCGCCGCGCGGATCGTCGCGCTGATCGTAAACGAGGCGTGCGCCGCCCTCATGGAGGGGATCGCGACGCGAGAGGACATCGACGCGGCCGTGCGCCTCGGCGCCAATTACCCTCACGGGCCGTTGGAGTGGGCCGATCTCATCGGCGTCGATCTGGTCTACGCTATCATCAGGGGGATGCACGAGGAGCTGCGCGAGGACCGATACCGCCCCGCACCGCTCCTCCGGCGAATGGCGCTCGCGGGATGGACCGGCCGAGACGCCGGTCGGGGATTCTCGACATTCTAAGAGCGTAAGGGAAGCGCGTCTGTCATCCCGCGCGCGTGGGCGGAGATGCGTCAGCCGTCCTCAGAACGTGAGCCGAAATACGTCTGTCATACCCAGGCGAAGCGAAGGATCTCATGCCCTCTGCTAGACTCTTCGGCGTACGGCCTCGGCGTAACCACGCGCTACAGCCCAATTTACCCGTGCGCGGCCGGGGCAAGCCTTATCACACCGTGGAGGGAATCGCGTGGCGGATGCAGTGATCGTGGGCGCGGTGCGGACGCCGGTCGGTCGCTACGGCGGGGCGCTGAAAGACGTCCGACCAGACGACCTGGCCGCCCACGTGATCCGTGCGCTCGTCGATCGGACCGGGATCGACCCGGAGTCCATCGATGACGTGATCCTCGGCTGTACTAACCAGGCCGGGGAGGACAACCGAAACGTCGCCCGCATGGCGCTCCTGATCGCCGGCCTCCCGGAGACAATTCCCGGCCAGACGGTAAACCGTCTCTGCTCCTCGGGCCTCCAGGCGGTCAATACGGCCGCGACGCTGATTCAGGCCGGGGCGGGCGAGGTGTACATCGCGGGGGGCGTCGAGAGCATGACCCGCGCCCCGCTGGTCATGGCGAAACCATCGACGGCGTTCCCCCGTGGGAAGGTCGAGATGGAAGACTCGACGATCGGCTGGCGGTTCGTCAATCCGAGGCTGGCCGAGCGCTACGACCCCATCAGCCTTGGCGAGACGGCCGAGAACGTGGCCGAGCGGTACGAGATCAGCCGCGTGCGGCAGGACGAGATGGCGCTGGCCAGCCATCGGAAGGCCGCCGCCGCGATCCGCGAGGGACGCTTCGCCAACGAGGTCGTGTCCGTGCCGACACCGCAGCCCCGGGGGGCGCCGCCCAAGGACTTCGATACCGATGAGCACGTGCGCCCAGATACCAGCATGGAGGCCCTGGCGAAGCTCCCGCCGGCCTTTAGAAAGGGCGGAACGGTGACGGCGGGCAACTCCTCCGGCGTCAACGACGGCGCGGCGGCCCTTCTCGTCATATCGGCCGAGCGGGCCCGATCACTCGGGCTGAAGCCGATGATGCGCTACGTCGCGTCGGCCGCCGCCGGCGTGAATCCGCTCTTCATGGGGCTGGGGCCGATCCCCGCGACGCGGAAGCTTTTCGACCGGACCGGCGTCCACGCCGACGATCTGGACTTGATCGAGCTGAACGAGGCCTTCGCGTCACAGTCCCTGGCCTGCATCGACGAGCTCGGGCTGCCAATGGACCGCGTGAACGTGAATGGCGGGGCGATCGCCCTCGGGCATCCCCTCGGCTGCTCTGGCGCGAAGATCACGACGACGCTGGCCCACGAGATGCAGCGGCGCAAGGCGCGTTGGGGCCTGGTGAGCATGTGCGTCGGCGTGGGACAGGGGGTGAGCACCCTCTTCGCCGGCGTCGAGTAGGGGGCGGCGGTCGCCCGCCTCCGGAAGGCTGCTGACAAATCGCTCGGCCCGTGACCGGCTCAGGGCGCGGAGTGCTTCGGCTGGCCTGCCCTGAGCGAGCGATGCGCTCAGCGATATGACGAGAATCGTGACCGGTTTGAACCCCGGGTTTGATCGATTCGGCCCTCGCTGCTGCCCTATCGAAGAGGGATGTGGGGCTAGCCGGTCACTGCCCCCTCGGAGGCAGAGGAGACGAGGCGCGCGTACTTCGCCATCACGCCATGGGTATAGCGCGGTGCCGGCGGCTGCCAGCCCCGCAGGCGCGCCGCGATCTCGTCGTCCGACAGCTCGACGTCGAGCCGCCGGTTCGGGATGTCGAAGGCGATCATGTCGCCCTCGCGGAGGATGGCGATCGGGCCACCCGCGGCCGCCTCGGGCGCCACGTGGCCGGCCATCAGGCCGTGGGTGGCCCCAGAAAATCGACCATCGGTGAGCAGGGCGACGCTCTCGCCGAGCCCGGCGCCGACGATGGCGCCCGTTACACCCAGCATCTCGCGCATACCGGGCCCGCCCTTGGGTCCTTCGTACCGGATGACGACGACGTCGTCGCCGACGATGCGGCCCGACTGGACGGCGGCAAAGGCGTCCTCCTCGCGGTCGAAGACACGCGCGGGGCCGCGGTGGCGCATTCGCTCGTGGCCGGCCACCTTCACCACGCACCCGTCCGGAGCGAGGTTGCCCTTCAGGATGACGAGGCCGCCGGTCGGCTTGAGGGGGTCCGAGATGGGTCGAATGACCCGCTGGCCCTCTGTCTCGACCGCGGCACGCGCCTCCTGGCCCGCCGTCCGCCCGGTCACGGTCATCGCATCTTCGTGCAGGACGCCCGCGTCCAGCAGCCGCCGTGCGAGCACCTGGATGCCGCCCGCGCGATACACGTCCGTCGCGACATATTGTCCGCCAGGCTTCAGGTCCCCGACCAGGGGCGTGCGCTCGCTGATCGCGTCGAAGTCGTCGATGCTGAGCGGCACGCCGGCCTCGCGAGCGACGGCGAGCAGGTGCAGCACCGCGTTCGTCGATCCGCCGCTCGCGCAGACGGCGGCGATGGCGTTCTCGATGGACTGGCGCGTGATGATCCGCGATGGGCGGACGTCGTTGCGGACGAGGTCCATCACCATGCGCCCGCAGTCAAATGCCAGCTCGTCCTTATTGGGGTCCATCGCGGGGATGCTGGCGCTTCCGGCGGGCGAGATTCCCATGACCTCGAATGCGGTGGCCATGGTGTTCGCGGTGTACTGACCGCCGCAGGCGCCCGCGGCCGGGCAGGCGCGCTCCTCCAGGGCCTTGAGCTGCTCGGCAGTGATCTTGCCGGCGCCGAACGCGCCAACGGCCTCGAACACGTCGAGAATCGTCACGTCGCGCCCCTCGAAGACGCCAGGGGCGATGGAGCCGCTGTAGATCATGAGGCCGGGGATGTCGAGGCGAAGCATCGCCATGACGGTTCCAGGGATCGTCTTATCGCACCCGGAAATCGTGACGATTCCATCGAAGAGGTGCCCGCGGGCCACGAGCTCGATGGAATCCGCGATCACCTCCCGGGAGATCAGCGAGGCTTTCATCCCCTCGGTCCCCATCGCGATCCCATCGGACACCGAGATCGTGTTCAACTCGACCGGCGTGCCGCCCGCGGCGCGAATGCCCTCCTTGACCTTCGCGGCCAGTCGTCGCTGGTTGAAGTTACAGGGCATGATCTCGATCCACGAGTGCGCCACGCCGATCAGCGGGCGCCGGAAGTCGTCATCCGTATAGCCCACCGCGCGCATCATGGCCCGGGCGGGCGCCCGGTCCGGCCCCGCGATCAACGTGCGACTGTGAAGCTGCAGATCTTCGCCCATATCTCGTCCCCCAGGCGGGAAGCCGCGCCAAGTGTTGTCGGCGGATTATAGACATTCGCGCCCGGCCCCCACATTGTGATCCCACCGTGATCGGAAGTCGTTGACGCGCGGAGATGCCTGTTCGTAGCCTTGTGGGGAAACGGCGACCGCGTGGCGGTCGCGCAATTTCGAGGTGTCGGTGGCCGAATCGCTCTTCCGTGCAGCCAGCGTCTTACAATTGTGGCGCGCGGTCGATCCGAGGTCCGCGTCGCGGAGTCGATCCATGGCTGATGCAACCGAAGCTGGGCGCGAGAAGCTCATCAGAATTCTCGACGCGGTGGCGGAGACGGGCCGCGAAGTGGCGGAGGAGGTGAATGCGACCACTGCGCCGCAACCGACGGCGAACGCCGCGTCGATCTGTCGCTGGAAGCTCCTGACCCTCAAGGAGCGACTCCACGATGTGGAGGGACCCCGGCGCGTGCGCTCGGCACGGGCTGAGGCGATTCACCACCTGGACGCGGCCGCCGCCGCGGCTCAGCGGCTGAGCTACGGCTATCGCCTTCACAATCTCGACCGGATTTGCGACGGGGGCCAGGCGCTCGACGACCATCTCGCAGCGCTGGCGCGTCTGCGCGCTCGCCTCGACTCCCAGCATTGATCAGCGCTACGATCCATAATTGGCCGGGCGAATCCACGCCCGGGGTAGATCGTGGCGATCTCGAATTCCCCCCGTCCCAGCTGGCGCCAGACCGTCGTAGCCGCTGCCACGCGCCAGGCGACCGCTGAGGCCCGGCACGCGTGGCGCGTGCGTCCCGGCGTGGCGCCTCCGTTCAACTATCGCCTCGAGCACATCCGTGCCGTCGTGGCCATCGTCGGTGATCTCGCCGCCAAGCTGGCGGCCGACGATGAGGTTGTGACCGCCGCGGCGTGGCTCCACGACGTCTCAAAGGGGTTCGCCGAGGAGCCGGGGGACGGGCACGGCCTACGCGGCGCCGAGCGAGCGCGCGCGATCCTGCGGCGGACGGACTTTCCGCGCGGAAAGATCGAGGCGGTCGCGGGGGCGATCTCCGCTCACGTCGGGCTCTTCCGCGACGGTCCAATCGAGCCCATCGAGGCGGCAATCCTGTTCGACGCCGACAAGCTCTCCAAGCTGGGCGCCGCCTCGCTGATCCACTTCCTCTGCAGCTTTCCCGCCTCGGCCAGCCGCGCGGGCTCGCCGCCAGATACGGCGAGCGCCGCCACGGAGCTGAAGCGCTGGTCGGAGCTGGCGCCTCGCATCGTGGAGAGCCTGACGACGGAGCCCGGCCGGGCCATGGGCCGGGAGCGTCTCGCTCTTCTCCAGCAGCTCGTGGCGCAACTCGAGCGCGAGGGGGCTATGTGACCGAGGAATCCCGCGAGGCGATCGAAGGCAGCCGTCTGCGTCCCGCGCCAGGTGAGCGCATCGCCGTCAGGAAGCTGGACTACACCGGGCGCGTCGTCTACTCGTGGACCGGCCTCCGTGACGAGGCGGAGGACGCGGTCGTCATTTATGCAACCTTCGCGCTGGTTGCAAAGGAGCCGCCAGTCGTCGACGGCGTACCGTTCTGCACCGGCGATCGATTCACCGAGTACTACTATCCGGATCGCTGGTACAACGTGTTCCACATCGCGGACCCCTCCGGTCGCCACAAGGGCTGGTACTGTAACGTGGCCCAGCCCGCCCGGATCGACGAGGAGGGCGTCGCATTCGTCGACATGGCCCTGGACCTGTTCGTCCATCCCGACGGACGCTACACGGTGCTGGACGAGGACGAGTTCGGCCTCGCGGCGGAGCAGCTCTATTCACCCGAGGACGCTGCCCGCGCACGCGCGGGCCTGGCTCAGCTCATCGATCTGGCTGAGCGCAGGGGCCTGCCGACGCCAGCCCACGAGATGGGCGACAGCGCTGACGACCGCCGCGGATAAGGT
>DASRDP010000116.1 GCA_035652535.1 Chloroflexota bacterium | reverse complement strand
AACTACGAAGTGCTCTCCGCCCCGCCTGATAAGCGCTTCGTCACCAAGCACTTCCACGCCTGCAACTACCTCCAGGGGCTGGAGGGCAACATGGACAACACCCACGTTCCCTTCCTCCACCGATTCCAGCGCAACGATTCTGCCGCCCGGGTCCTTGCGGATCACCCAGCGGAAGGGCCGCCAGCCGCGATCTTTGGACCTGATGAGGACGGCACCTTTTACACCCGGTACGCGCGCGTGGAGGAAACCGACTTCAGCGTTTGGGCCTATGATAGCGACGGTCTCGGCGGGCCGGACCTCATCCTCCCCAGCCTCGCCATGACCGGTGGGGGCGCCCAGGCCGCCGGCGACGGCTATCAGATCTACTGGCGAACGCCCATCGACGATACCCACCACTGGCTCTTCGTCATTTCCTTCAAACGCTCCGGCCCGATCTCCGACCAGCACCGCTACAATCGAAGCTGGGCCATCATGACCCCCGACTACCATTTCATCCGGAATTCCTCGAATCGCTACCTGCAGGATCGAGAAGAGCAGCGCACGGCCACCTTCACCGGGATGGGCTCGGTCTTCATCGTGCAGGACGCGGCGGCGAACGAGACCCAGGGGCCGATCCAGGACCGCACGAAGGAGCGATTGGGAGCTTCCGACATGTCCATCGTGGCTGGGCGGAAGCTCCTGCTCAGAGCCATCCGGGCCGTTCAAGACGGACGCGAGCCACCCGGCGTGATCCGTGACCCGCGGGTCAATGCGCGCGATCCCATCTTCCTCAAGCGCAACGCGCCGCCAACCGCGGCGGAATGGGAGGCAATCCTGCAGGAGACCGGTGGCCGATGGGTTCGCTCGCTCTCAGAGGCGCGCGAGTAGCCGGTCCATATCCTGGATTGGGTCCGCCCCATAGGTGGCGCGGAACTGGTCGTTCAGCGCACGTTCGTGCGCTGACTCGGGCCCGAGCTGATCGCACGTTGCCGGCAGGGGACTCCCTCGACGGATCGACTCGAGGAGGAGCAGGTTCAGCTCGACATCCCGTCGCGCTTGCAGAACGCCGTAGTCCACTGGGCCGTCCGTCGTGACGGCGTGGTGAAGGCTCGACAGCTCGGACGCCCGCGCCAGCTCGTCGAAGATCCGTCCTTCGCTCCGAGCATCGCCATCATGCGCGATGTGCGCGCCGAAGGGACTGCGATACTCGACCGGCGGGTCCGTCTCGTAGTAGCACCGCACGAGGTACAGATCGCCGGCGCCGTCTCGGGCTAGCTCCATCTGCTTCGGGTAATCCCGCGGAACGCCCGCCTCGACGCGCCGCAGCATGTGGCCGGGCCCGTCGCCGGTGATGATGAACCCCTCCGTCCCCTCGACGGAAAAGAACCGCGGGTGTCCCCGTCGAACGGGTGATAGCCAATTGGAGGTATAGGTGATCGACCCGATAACGCCATTGGCGTACGTGAGGAACCCCTGAGTCCAGGTCTCGGTGGAGAATGCGTGCCGGATGCCGCGAATCTCGACGGCGTCGGTCCCCGCGTAATGGCGCATCAGAGCCATCGAGTGGTGGCAGCTATCACCTCCGGACGGCCCGTAGAAGCTCGTAACCCGAATGACCTCGCCGATCAAACCCGCGGCGATGGCCTGGCGATTGAGTGGCTCCGCCGGCCGCCTCCACATCTGCTCGCCCACGACGATCTTCACCTTGCTCCTGGCTTCGACCTCGGCGATCGCGTCCATCATCGCGCGAGTGCTGGCGAGGGGCGCCTCGACGAACATGTGGGCGCCAAATTGCGCCGCCAGCTCGACCAGCAGGTGGTGGGTCTCCCGCGGTGTCGTGATGACCACTGCATCGAGCTGCTCCTGGGCCAGCATCTCCCTGGGACTGGCGTATGCGCGCGCATCGGCTCGTGCCGCCGCTCGTTCGGCGACCTCGGGCATGAGATCGCAGATGGCGACGAGGTCGTATAGCTCGGGAATGGCCAGCACCGACGAGATGTGCTCACTGCCCCGCCGGCCCGCACCGATGACACCGATCCGCAGTCTGGTGGCTTGGCTCATCTAGTCGCGGTCCCAGAGGTAGGCGTGGCGCGCCGCCGCGCCCGAATCGACGGTTGCGGGATAGTCGTCGGCCATCGCGTGGATGCCCTGGCGTACGGCCACGAACGACATTTTGAAGTACAGCGGGAGGATCGGAACGTCGTCCGCCAGCAGGTCGGCCATGCTCTTGATCACCTGCGCCTGCTCGTCACCGACCGTTGTGTAAAGCTGGTCGATCAGCCGATCCAGCGCTGGATTGACGTAGTGATTGAAATTCGCGCCAGACCAGCGGTTCTCCGCCAGCGCCTGCAGCCGGCTGTCGAACGCCACGAACACGGAGTCACCCGATCCGCGGTCGTTCGTATCGACGGCCGGGAAGGTGGATCGATATTCGGGCTGGCGGGCGCGCGCGGCGGCAGGAATGACCTCGTTGACTTCGAGGCCCGCCTGGCGCCAGTAGTCGGCCGAAATGGCGACCTCCCGAGCATAGGTAGGGAACCCGCGCATCTCCACCCGTACCGGCGCATCCTGCCGATTGACGAGGCGCCCGTCGGCGCCGCGCTGCCAGCCCCCTTCGGCGAGCTGTTGAGCGGCCCTCGCTGGATCGTATGGATAGCGCGCGAAGGGATGGCCGACCACCTGGCCGAGCGGATCGGTGCGACGAACGAACGTGTCTCCGCTGGTGTCCGGAAAGCCCGGCACGATGGCCTCGCGTACCGCGTCCCGGTCGATGGCCTGGAGGAGCCCGCGCCGAATCCGGACGTCGCGCAGCTCGGGCGGGTCAACCCACCGAGGATCCAGCTGGACCGCGAAACGGAGCCAGTTGTTCTGGCGGGCGAGCACGCTCCCGCCGCCATTCTGCCGCCATTCGTCGCGGAGCTGGAGCGCCACGTCGGCGTTCAGCGCCTGCTCGGGAATCAGGTCGACGGCGCCAGCCTTCAGGTGGGCGAGCGCGGTATTGGGATCCTCGATCGCTTCGACCACGATCCGGCTGATCTTCGGCCGACCGAGGAAGAAGTCGTCGAACCGCTCGTAGACCATGTTCTGCCCCAGTCCAAAGTCGACCAGCCGAAACGGTCCGAGATTGACGTATTGGTCTGTGAAGTACGGAAGATCGAGAAAAGCCTCCTTATCTCCTTCGAACGCGTCCCCGAGGATTGCTTTGGGAAATGGCCACAGGTCGCGATGGCCGAGATAGAGGGCGCGATAGAACGTCGTGGGCCAGGTTACGCGAACCGTGAGCGGGTCGAGGGCTTCCACCTGCTCGGACTTGGCCAGCCCCGGACTGAGGGGTGAAGAGTCGGCGGCAAAGCGCGCGACCTGTGCGCTGAAAACGACGTCGTCCGCGGTAAATGGCGTGCCGTTGTGCCACTTCACGTCCGGTCGCAGCTTCCAGGTTACCTCCATACGGCCGTCCGGTCGCATGGCCATCGTGCCGTCGTCGAACGACGGCAACCGGGCCGCCGCCCGCGGCTCGATGTTCCCGTTGTCGTCTTCGGAGGTCAGGCCCACGGTGTGGATCTCGGCCAATGAGGCGCCGCCGCCCGAGGTGCTCGCAAACCCCCACGGCCCAAAGCTCTTGGTCAGGTTGAGCTGCGCGATGACCAGCGTCTTGGGTGCGCCTTCGGCATTGGCCGAGCTAGTTCGACCGGTCTCGGTGTGGCTTGGCCGGGTCGAGCAGGCTAGCAGCACGAACAGCGGAAGATACCGGGCAACGGCCCAGAACACGGATTTCATACACAGGCCGCCGTTTTCAGAGTTTCGAGTCGCGATTGTACGTCGACCCGCTATCGCGGCGAGCACCGGCCGCGATCCCGGATCACCGGCTCCCACGCTGGTCGCCGTGGCGAATCACGGCCGGGCCACCGGGACCATGACCCATCATACCTGCAGCAGTCGCTGCGCGGAGCGGTCGAGGATCGGGTCGATGTCGGACTGTCGGAGTCCTGATCGTTCGATGTAGTCGACGCACGGTCTGACGAAGAGATGGGGAAAATCCGTCCCCAGCATAATGTGGTCGGACCCGAACGCCGCGCCGGCGCATCGGAGCGCAGGCCCGTAATTGTTGACCGTGTCAAAGTACAGCGTGCGGATCACCTCGGCAGGGTTCGTGACCGCGGAGCTTTCGCCGCCATGGGCCATGCGGCGAAGGTGGTCCTCAACACGCTGGATCAGCAACGGTAGCGTCCCACCCAGATGCGGAACGATGATCCGCACGTCAGGGTAGCGGGCCGGCTCGTATTTACGGACGATTGACGCGCGGCAACGGCTCCCCAAATGGCGCTGACCTATCGTAATCGGACAAGAAGGGAGGGTCACGTGCCAGAGAAATCGTCGCGCAACCCCGAGTCCGAATCCAACGACGACCTGGAGACCAAGAGCCGGCGGCTCAGCCAGCTTCGCCGGTATGTCGACGAGAGCACCTTTTCGGATGACGAGCGCGGGATGAAGGGAGATCTCTCCACCGCGGATCAACACCCGAGCGACACCGCTGACTTTACATTTGAACGGGAGCTGATGGAGACGACGCGCGAGATCATCGACGAGGAGTCCGCGCAAACGCACGAGGCGATGCGGCGGAAGGCCGAGGGGACATACGGCATCTGCGCCGAGTGCGGAAAGCCGATCGCACCGAAGCGGCTGCGGGCGCGCCCGCAGGCAACGTTGTGCATCGACTGTCAGCGGGATCGAGAGGAGCAGCGCAGGGCCCAGGCATCCTAACAATAATGTTACCGTTGTTTACGTTTTTGTCAGCGAATGGGATGGGCGGGTAGACTCTACCGGCCTCGTATCGGCCGGGGAGTCCGCGTTGGGTTCGGCAATCCTGCATCTGCATTCCACGTTCAGCGACGGAATGTCCACGGTCGATGAGCTCCTTGACGACGTCGAAGCCCACGGCGATATCGATATCCTGGGGATCACGGATCACGACGATTGCCGGTCATTCGAGGCCGCGATGGACTGGAAGGCGAGGCACCCCGATTCGCGGGTCCAGCCCATCTGGGGCACGGAAATCACCGTATTCGGCTTCACCCACGTGCTGGGGTTTAGGATGCGCGCGCCCTACCCGACGGAGATCCCGAAGAAATTCCTCGCGCTGAAGAAGGCCACGGCGCAGCTTCGGGCAATGGGTTGCTATCTCGTCGCGCCGCACGTCGACGCACCGGTGGTCGGCATGGGGCGCCGGCGCCTCGGTAAAGTCGCCGTCGAAATGGGTTTTACGGGGTACGAGCTCCTCACACCCTACTTCACGGCACCGGAGACGCTCCCGGAGCTCCGCGCAATCGGCGACCGGTGCAACCTGGTGGCCCTCGGCGGTCCGGACGCGCACTTCATCGAAGACCTGTACCGAATCCGCCTCCGGTTCCCGGGACGCACCGTCGACGACTTCGAGCGATCGTGGATCGAGAGAACCGTTGTTCCAGAGATCGGCACCGAGGGCCCGAAAAAGACGTTTCGCCGGCGACTCCAGCAACAGCGGCGCTCGCTGGTCGAGCACCCGACCGAGCAGGTGCGATCCTGGATGCGGAACCGCCGCGCCGCGCGCGTCTGATCTCCTGAATCCCACCCGCAGGCAACGTGGTCCCTCTCCTCGCAAGAGCGGGGAGAGGGACCCGAAGAGCGATATCTGTCCCCCATCGGTCGGAGAGGGAGGGAAGAGCCCGCGAGGGGAGCCTGGTCAGCCCCCCGTTGGCCACTCAGCAGGGGAAGCAGTACGAGCCGCCCCCGGAGCCCATGCCGCCGGGGTAGTAGCCATTGTAGCCGTACCCATACCCGTAGCCCATTCCGTAGTAGCTGTACGGCGAGTAGCCGTACGCGTACGATGAGTACGGATAGTACCCATAGTTGTAGTTAGACGGATAATTACCGTAGCTATACGACGGGTAATACCCATAGTTATAGGAGCTGTACGGGTAATAGCCGTAGCTATAGGAGCTGTAGGGGTAATAGCCGTAGCTATAGGAGCTGTAGGGGTAGTATCCGTAGTTGTACGAACCGTAGGGATAGGAGCTGCTGTAGCCGGAGTAGGAGTACGGAGAACCGTACCCGTAGGCGCTTCCATACCCGTACGGATACCCGTACCCGTACTGCGCGCTGGCCGGCATGGCGGTTGCCGCGCCGATCATGAGCAGCATGGCCGCGGGGAGCACCGCCCGGCGAAGGTGGCTGGACAAGATGCGCATGAAGGACCTCCGAGGACTGTCGCCGCCAGGTGGCGGCGGGGATCAATTCTGGATCGCGATCGGTGAGGCCGTCGGCAGGGTTCAACGCAGCCGGTCGGGCTCGGCGCTTCCGCGCCCCTGGACCGGCGGCCCGCGCCGCGCAACAACCTGATTTCCTCCCCCGTACATCCTACAGGAGCCGGCTGCTTGTGTCCCTCATGGGGACAGCGCGCGCGGTCAGTGGAAATCGTGCGAGACGCGGATGAGGCGATCGGTCTGGACGTCGGGCCGCTCGAAGTGGTGGGCGACGATGTGCACGACGGACCCCTGGCGCTGGGCTCGCCCGTGGACGGCGAGGAACGGCTCCGTGAGGATCAGCGTGCGCTGTCGTTCGAGCAGGCCCGTGTAGACCACCACATTCGCCATTCCGTATTCGTCCTCGAGCGACAGGAACACCACGCCCTTAGCGGTGCTCGGCCGCTGCCGACAGACGACGAGCCCGGCCATCCGCACGCTGGCCCCGTCCGGCGCATCCGCGACCTGGGCGCTGGTCATGAACGGGTCCTTCGTGCGCAGCGAGGAGCGCAGCAGCGCCATCGCGTGCCGACCGGGGGAGAGCCCGAGCACCTCGTACTCGGCGGCCACGCCCTCCCACCGCGTCATGGCGGGCAGTGTCACCATGTCCTGCTCGATGGGGAGGGGCAGGAGCGGCTGCCGCGCCCTGTCCCCCTTCTTCCCCCTCGCTCGGATGAGCGAGCTACGGTGAAGAGATGCCATGCTGAGCGCAGCGGAGCGTCTTGGAGAGGGAGATCCCTCGGGCTCCGCCCTCGGGATGACAGAATCGGTAAGGGTGAGGGCCGCCGCGCCGGCCGGGACGAGCCCGACCTGCCAGAGCAGTTCCCGACGCCCCTCGGGCTCCGCCCTCGGGATGACAGAATCGGTGAGGGTGAGGGCCGCCGCGCCGGCCGGGACGAGCCCGACCTGCCAGAGCAGCTCCCGACGCCCTCCGCGCTTCGGCCCCCGGGCGCCCAGCTCGTCGAGGGAATCGAACGCGCCGGCCAGCACCAGCTTCTCCAGCACGTCCGACTTCAACCCCGTGCGGAGCGCGCAGTCGAACACCGACACAAAGGGCCCGCGCTCCCTGCGCTCGGCCACGATGGTCGCGGCCACGCCCACGCCAGCGCCCGCCCCGGACCCGCCCGGCCGACGAACGCCCAGCCCCTTCACGCTGGCGAGGCCCAGACGAATCCGCCGGTCGGTCTCCACAGTGCAGGTGACCTCGCTCAGATTGATGTCCGGCCGAACGATCTCGATCCCATGCCGCCGCGCATCGCCGGCGAGCACCTCCGGCGCGTAGAAGCCCATCGGCTGATTGTTCAGCAGCGCCGCGTAGTACTCCGCCGGGTATCGGTACCGCAGCCACGCCGACTCGTATGCGAGGAGCCCGAAGGCCACCGCGTGGCTCTTGGGAAATCCGTACGCCGCGAACCCCAGGATCGCCTTGAACGCCGCCTCCGTCGCCGCGTCCGGGATGCCCCGGGCGCGGGCGCGGGCGAGGAACTCCGGCCAATCTTGATATGCCAGCTCGGCCCCGTTCCGTCGGTTCAGATTCCGGCGCAGCCGGTCCGCCTCACCGGCGCTGTACCCGGCGACCGCCATCGCCACCTGCACGACCTGCTCCTGGTAGAGCACGACCCCCAGCGTATCTTTGAGCACCGGCTCGAGGCACGGATGGATGTACTCAATGGTGACCGCTGGGAGGTCGCCCTTGGCGCCCTCGCGCATCTGGCGGCGGTACTCCATGTACGGGTGGAATGCGCCGCTGACGATGGGGCCCGGCCGCACGATCGCCACCTGTACCGCCAGATCGTCGAGGTTCCGGGGCTGTGTGTGCGCTAAGGTGGCGATCTGGGCGCGGCTCTCGATCTGGAAGAGCCCGATGGTGTCGCCGGCACAGATGCTGTCGTAGATCTCCGGATCGTCATGCGGGATCCGTCCCAGGTCCGGCCGTTTCCCATGGCGCCGCTCGACGGTATCGAGACACTCGTCCACCAGCGAGAGCATGCCCAGGGCGAGGAAGTCAATCTTCACCATCCGCGCATCGTCGACCGCGTCCTTGTCCCACTGGCACATGACGCGTCCGGCCATGCGGGTTGGCTCCAGCGGCACGATCTCCTGCAGGGGGCGGGCGGAGAGCACCATACCGCCAACGTGCTGGGTCACGTGGCGCGGCATGCCGATAAGCTGCTGAGTCAGCTCGACGAGATCGCGCCAGAGGGGCGCCTCGACCTTGCCGCGAAAGTCGGGCAGCCGCCTCATCTCTTCGGCCATGCTGAGGCTGCTCCACGCGTCGGAGAGCTTGGCGAGGTGGTCGATCTCCAGAGCCGGCAGGCCGAGCGCCTTTCCCACGTCGCGGATCGCCGAGCGCGTGTGGTACGTGGAGTAGGCGCACACGAGCGCCGCGCGCCCCTCGTCGAACTCGGTCCACACGCGCTTCAGCAGCTCCTCACGGATGTCGCGCGGGAAGTCGAGATCGATGTCTGGGACGGAGGGCAGCTCGTCGTTGAGGAACCGCCCCAGGAACAGCTCGTTGGCGATGGGGTCGATGTGGGAGAGGCCGATGAGGTAGCACACGATGGAGCTGACGGACGAGCCGCGGCCCCGGCCCACCGGACGCTCGTCCGGTGGGA
>DASRDP010000115.1 GCA_035652535.1 Chloroflexota bacterium | reverse complement strand
TCGGCCCATCCTTTCGCCAATGGGTCGGATTTGTGGAGACGCGGGAAGAGGAGTTTCGCCAGGGGCGGCCGGTAGTGATTTCAGTATATCGTGTCACTAGGGACCTGTCACGCCTATTGCGGACCTGTACGAGCCCATGGTGCAACAGTCGCCTTGTGCTGCACGCAAACGATGGCTTATCGTCGTTCTCGCGGCCATAACGGTCAACCGGTAAGGGGGGAGCAGCGCAGATGGCCGCTACGCGACTCTCGTGGACAACCTGGCGGAGGGCGCATCGATGTGGAACATGCAGTCCCGGATCGCGGAGTTTGATTCGCAGCGGTTCGAGTCGCTTGGCCCGGGCTATCTGGCGGTCAGCCTTCTGGGCGAGGCTGGTGAGGTTGCGGACGCCATCAAGAAGCTCTGGCGCACCGACCCGCGCATTGGCTCCGCGAACGGCTTTTCGTCAATTCCCGCTGATGCGCGCCGCGCCATCGCCGACGAGCTGGCTGACGTCGTGATCCTCAGCGTCGTGCTCGCAAACCACCTCGAGATCGACGTCGAGGAGGCGGTTGACCGCAAGCTCCAGATCATCGCGGAGCGGCTCGAGGTTGGCTACTACGGCCACGAGGCCCGGCAAGCCTAGGCTATCCGGCTAGTCTCCCGCCAGGACCTCGCCCGTTAAGTGGCGCGAGATGAACTCCGTCGCCAGCCGGTTGAACTCGTCGGCAAATTCGATGTGCGGACAATGACGCGCCCGCGGAAAAATGTGGAGCTCCGCGTTCGGGATCTGCCGATGAAGATCCTCCCACGTCCCCGGCTCGCGCAGCAGATCCTCCGCCCCGCCGGTAATCAGCGTCGGAACGGCAATCATTCGGTAATCCGGTCGCTCGGGCGGAGTGGCACGGGGCAGCCCGGGTAATGTGAGCCGAGCCGCGGCTGTGGCAGCCCAGGTGCCTGGCTCACAACTCGCCTGCCACCGCTCCTCTACTTCCTCATCTGACCACCAGCGCTCATCCCAGAAGAGGACCTGGAGAATTCGTCGCATCCAGTCTCGCGACCCATCGTAGTCGTTCAGGGTGGTCCGCGCATCGTTGACGGGCGCGAATCCGCCGCCGCTCGACGTCACGATGGACCGAATGTTCCACGGCGTCGGGCGGCTCGCCGCGACCGAGAGAATCAGCGATCCGCCGAAGGAGTTCCCGATGAAGTGCGCCGACGGAATGCAGAGCGTGTTCATCCAGTCCCGGATGAAACGGATGCGAAAGCCTGCTGGATCGGTGAAGTTGTAGATCTTATCGGTTCCCCCGAAGCCCACCATGTCGGGCGCGAAAACGTGAAAGTGTTCGGCGAGCGCCGCGATATTGTGGCGCCAGCTGAACTCCGCTCGCCCGCCGAACTCCGCGCTGTGCAGGAGAACCACCGGCTCTCCCGAACCGGCCTCCAGATAGTGCGTGCGAATCGGTCCTACGGCAACGTATCGGCTGGCCACGCCCTTCGGAAGCTTCACAGCTCGGACCTCGATGCAACAGCGCTTCTTGAGCCCACTCGTCCCCCATTGTATGGGTCCGGCTGGCCGGTCAGAGGTCCTTCCCCTCGAAACGGAGGACCGCGACCAGGAGACAGAACACGACGTAGAGGCCCGCGTAGCCGACCATCCACGGGCTGGGCGGCGCCAGCACGCTGAGTGGGCCCGGCATCGGAAGGGTCGACCCCGACGTCGCCTGAAGGGCAGCCGCCGCCAGCTTCTCCATCGCGTCACTGGGAACGGCGATGCTGATCCAGACGCCGGCGTCCTGCATCGTTTGGTTCTTGAGTATGAAACCGAGTTGCTCTTCGACGCCGCCGGCCATTGCTATGGCATGGAGCAGGAACACCCCGATGCCCGTTGCCAGGGACGGAAGCCACGCGCTGGCCAGCACCGTCAGGGAGAGGAGCACGATCGTCTGCATGGCGAGCGCCAATACGGCGACCAACGGGCTCGTTCCTGCGAACCCAGCCCGCAGCCAAACGATCCCGATGACGATGGTCGCGACAATTGCGGTATAGGCGGCGGCCATGCCAGCAAGCCCCAGCCACTTCCCGACGACGATCTCCCAGCGCGCAACGGGCTTGGCCGCGATGGCATGGAGCGTCGAATTTTCGACCTCCCCACTGATGGTTCCCGCCGCGGAAAAGATCGCCAGCAGGCTTCCCGCCATGCTGGTCAGCCAGATACCGGTGAGCAGCAGCTGGCTGATGAGCAGTGGCTTGACCGACGGAACGATGAGGGGCGATGTTTCCAGCTCGCGGACGGCGAAGTGTGTCCCCAACGCGTACAGCGCAAGGAAGAGAACGGTCATCACCGCGGCGGCCAGCACGATTCGTTTGCGGATGGCCTCGTGGAAGGTGAACTTCGCCAGGACCAGCCACTTCACGCGTCACGCCCCTCGACGATGTTCACGAAGAGGTCCTCGAGCGATCGTCGCTGCTGGCGCAGCTCGTAGAGTCGTACGCCATGGGTCACCAGCGCCCAGACCACCTGGGACACCGCGTCTCGGTCGGCCACCGTAAATGTCATGCGCCCGTCGCGCGCATCGAGGTCGGGCGCCAGCTTGCGTGCGGCCTCGAGTCCCGCGCTCGAAACCTGGTCGACCTCGCCCGTCACCACGATTCGGTCGCTTCCGAGGTCGTCGGGCCTGCCCGACCAGACCAGCCTGCCCAAATCGAGAATGGCGACCAGATCGCACACACGCTCGATGTCGCTGAGAATGTGGGAATTCAGGAGCACGGTTACCCCTTGCGCCCGAAGCTCCACGATGAGATCGCGCACCTCGCGGCGACCGACGGGGTCCAGGCCGGAGGTCGGCTCGTCCAGAATCAGGAGCTTCGGGTCATTCATGATGGCCTGCGCGAGTCCGATCCGTTGCAGCATTCCCTTCGAGAACGTCCGGAGCTGGCTGCCTGCCCTCTGGGAAAGTCCAACACGTTCGAGTACGTCGGGAATACGCTCGCGACGCGCCTTGGGGCTCATGCCGTACAGCCGCCCGTGCAGGTCCAGGAATTCCGCAGCAGTGAGCCATTCGTGGAACCGGAACTGCTCCGGCAAGAACCCGACGCGCGCTCGCGCCTTGGTGTCGGAGGACGGGAGCCCCAGCAGCTCGACACTGCCGGCGGTCGGTCGGACAAGCCCCAGCATCATTTTGATGCACGTCGTCTTCCCCGCCCCGTTCGGCCCAAGCAGACCAAACACCGTACCAGACGGAACGCGAAGATCGAGACCTTCGACTGCCACTCGACGGCCAAACACCTTCCGGACGCCGCGGAGCGCGACGGCGGTCGTAGCCTCCTGTGGCACGCCGAGTGGATCCGCTACTGGATCGAGCTGGCGACGGCCCCCAGGGTGTCGGCGTCGAAGTGACCCGCCAGGGCGAAGAGATTGCCGCCGCGTTGCCAGAGGAGCAGGGTGCGACCCGTGCGAACCTCGTGCACCGCCAATGCGTCGCCACCGCCAACGCGAATCACCGATGAGGTGGCCATTCCCGCAGGGATCGGCACGGGAATCGTGTCCTGCCAATCGGCGATGGCCAGAAGCTGGGCCACAGCATCGGGTTCGAGCGCCGCGATGCGCGAATCGCTGAGGACGAGGTCGTGCAGAGCGCCAAGGTCCACTTCGGCGGGCACGCTCAGCGTGGGCTGCCCCATCTGCGTCAGGGCGAGCGCTGATGATCCGCTGCCCCACGTGAGCGTCACGCTCGCGGGGATGTTGAGCACGAGGGTGGCTCCGTGCAGGCTCGTCGGAAGCTGGAGGTCCTCGATTCCGGCGCTCGCGAGGGTCGCGTAGATCTTCGGAAGGTCGAGCGTGTACGAGGCGGAGCTCGCCGTGTGCATCACGATCGTCGGGTCGCTGCTCACCCCATCCGGTAAGCTTGCGGGCACCCGGACGCGGCGATGCAGCTCTTGGCTCGCGCCTTCGGCGGTTTCAAAGGGGATCGCGCGCGGCTGGTTCCAATCGCCGGGCTCACCGAACAGAGACCGATCGAAAGCATCCGTGCGCCATGGGACTGACGCGAGGCCACTTGCCACCTGCTCCACGCTGACCGACACGGGGGCGAAGCGGTGCGGGCGGAGGAGCGTTGGCGCCCCGTACGCCGAGCTACGCAGCGGAGCCAGGGTAGCGACAGCGACCAACCCCACGCCAACGCCGAGGGCGAGTAGCCGTGAAAGAGTGATGCGGGGCAACGTCATTCGATCCATTCATCCCCCCGTGCCCAGTCCGCGCGGGCAGCGGCCCTGCGCTCTGGACGCGGCGAGTGTAGCACACACCCATTCCGTCGGCGCAGAGGAACCTCCTTCCGCCGCGCGCACGCAGCCTATCGCGATCCCTGGTCTTTTCGGGCCTTGAGCCGATCGTCGGCGGATAGGAGCCGTTTGCGCAGGCGCATGCTCTTGGGGGTGACCTCGACAAGCTCGTCATCGCCGATCCATGCGAGCGCGTCTTCCAGGGACAGCACGATCGGTGGCGACAACCGAATGGCGATGTCCGACGTGGAGGAGCGAATGTTCGTTTGCTTCTTCTCCTTGCAGACGTTGATCGGCACATCCTGGGGATAGCGCGATACACCCACCACCATGCCCTCATAGACGTGGAGTCCGGGCTCGATGAACGTCTCACCCCGCTCCTGAGCGTTGTTCAGACCATAGGTCGTCGAAACACCGGTGTTCGTGGCGACGAGGGCCCCGTTGCGCGATCGGCCGATGGGCGCCCCCATCGGCTCGTACCCGGCGACCACACTGGACATCAGTCCCTCCCCGCGCGTGAGGGTAAGAAAGATGCCGCGCAGGCCGATCAGTCCGCGCGTCGGGACGGCGTATTCCAGCCGCACGCGCCCGCTGCCGTCGCTCTGATGGTTGACCAATCGTCCCGCACGGACGCTCAGCTCCTCCGTCACCGGTCCGATCGATTCCTCGGTCGTCTCGATCACAACGTGCTCAACGGGCTCCTTGAGCACGCCGTCGATCGTACGCGGGATCACCTGGGGTCGCGAAACCTGGAACTCATACCCCTCGCGCCGAAGCGTCTCGATAAGAATGGCGAGGTGCAGCTCTCCCCTTCCGGAGACCAGGAATTGATCGGCCGATTCTGTCTCGTCGACGCGTAGCGCGATGTTCGTCTCCAGCTCCCGGTACAGCCGTGCGCGAAGCTGGCGCGAGGTGACGAACGTCCCGTCCCGCCCGGCAAAGGGAGACGTGTTCACACCGATTGTCACCCGAACCGTTGGCGGCTCGAGATCCAGCCGTGGAAGCGCCTCCGGTGATTCGGCGGAGGCGATCGTATCGCCGATGTTGACTTCGTCGAGACCGGTCAGCAGGACAATATCTCCCGCGCGCGCCTCGTCGCAGGGGACCGTCTCCAGGCCCTCAAACGCGAAGACATCGACCGAGCGTTGGCGCGTGCTGGCGCCGTTCTCGTCGATTCGCACGATGTTGTCGCCGGCACGAATTCGCCCGCGCGCGATGCGCCCCACGGCGTTGCGTCCGAGGTACTCGTTGTAGCGGATGTTGCTCACGAGCATCTGGAAACCAGACTCGACATCGACATGCGGACATGGGATCGAGGACAAGATGGTTTCGAACAGCGGCTCAAGGGTCGATCCTGCCATGGCAGGGTCGAGGGTCGCCGTCCCCGCGCGCGCATTGGTGTACACGACTTCGAAATCGAGCTGTTCGGCGTCCGTAGCCAGCTCCAGGAAAAGGTCCTGCGTCGCCTCGAGCACTTCGGCGATGCGGGCATTCGCACGGTCGATCTTGTTGACGACGACGATGGGCTTGAGCCCCAGATCGAGCGCCTTCTTGAGGACGAATCGCGTTTGCGGCATCGGCCCTTCCACCGAGTCGACGAGGAGAAGGCAGCCGTCGGCCATATTCAGCACGCGCTCGACTTCGCCGGAGAAGTCCGCATGGCCGGGCGTGTCGATCACGTTGATGCGTGTACCGCGATACCGCACCGCCGTGTTCTTCGCCAGAATCGTGATCCCCTTCTCCCGCTCGAGCGCGTTGGAGTCGAGAATCAGCTCCCCGACGGCCTGCCCTTCGCGGAAAACGCGGCTCTGCTTGAGCATTCCGTCGATGAGCGTGGTCTTTCCATGATCGACGTGCGCGATGATGGCGATGTTTCGCACCTCGGTGCGCTCGACCATGCGGGAGCCAAGCTGTGTGTCAGGCGCAGTCATTCGCTTCCTTCATGCTTCGGGGCCATTTTTTGGATAAACGGCGGGGCTGGCCGCATTGAGCGAGTCCAGCCCCCCGGAAGGTCTCTTGCCGATGGCGGCTTATCGATACGTTGGCCGCGACGCGCGGACTTGCTCAAAGCAGTCCGAGCAGTAAACCGGGCGATCCGTTCGCGGCTGGAACGGTACCAGCGCCTCCTTGCCGCAGTTGCTGCAGATCGCGGAGAACATTTGCCGCTCACCGCCGTATCCGCCACCGTAGCGGCTGCCGCCCTGGGACGCCCGACGAGCAGAGCGACACTCGGGACAACGCCCGGGTTCATTCATCAGCCCGCGGGATGCATAGAACTCCTGCTCGCCCGCGGTGAAGGTGAAGGGTTGGCCGCAATCGCGACAGACGAGAACTTTGTCGGCGTAACTCACGCTGACTCCTCGAGATAAACTTGGCCGGACTTCGTCAGCGCGAGCCGCTCCAGCGGGATCTCCTCCCGCCCCAGGCCGTGGGTGCGCGGGTCTACGAACCGAACCAGTACCTGCATAATACCAGAGATCGATGCCCCCGTACGGTGCGCACGTTGACGCAATCCACCGGACGCCCAATCCGCGGGCGCGCCCGCAGCCCCGAACCCGCGGACGAGCCCGCGAGCCCCAACATGTACCGAGCCGCCGCGAACCTCGCCGCGTATCCGTATTTCAGCGTGATCGAGCGGGACCGACGATGGGAAACCGCGCGCGCGCTGATGGATCGGGCCCGCATCGACTATGTCATTGCCCCGCCAAGCGTCGGGTCCACCAGCTCCGTCGGCGCGGCAGCGCGGTACCTGTCTCACGTCGGCGGCGGCGCCGCAGAGGTCTCGCTTCTGTTCCCGAGACGGGGCGAGCCGATCGCCATCGCCCGCGACGCGGGCGCTTGGATCACCGCTCAGCCGTGGTGCACAGACCTCCGTGAAGCTGCGCCGTCCCACAGCGCGGCCATGATTCGCGCCCTCGCCGAGCTCGGACCATCGGTGCACCGCATCGGTGTGGTGGGACTCTATTCGGACCGACGTTCGCTCGGGAGCGCCCGATTTGCCTTCGTCCAGGCGCTCGCTTCCGCGTTCCCATCCCTCGAGCTCATCGACGTGACGCGCGAGGTCGCTCAGATGCGCCGCCCCAAGAGCGCCGAGGAGGTCGCGTTTTTGGACAGGTCCACCCACATCGCGCATGTCATGGCCGAGCGGTTCGCCAACGAGATCGGCAAGGACGAGGACGACATTCGGATTCGGCGCGCCGTCGTGGAAACCGCATGCGGATTGGGGAGCGAGCTGCCGGTGGGGCTCCGATGGCGGGATTGCGCGATGGCGGGTGCGGCACGGGAATCTCATCGCGGAGCTGATCCTTCAATCCACCTGGTCCAGGGGGTGTTCGACGGCGCATGGGGCGGATACCGGGCTCGCAGCCGTCGCGTCATTCAAATGCGCGGGTCCACGGCTTCGGACCCCGCTCCCGTCGCGCTCCTCCGCGACCTCTGGGACTCGGTGTTTGCCCAAGCCCGACCCGGTGTGACGATCCAGCAGTTGGACCGCCGCGCGCGCGAGACGTTCGCGTCTCAGCATCAGCGTGTCGTCGATTCGCTCTCTGCGATCGTCTCCATCCGGGGTTGCGGTCTCGGTGAAGACGCCCCGAGCCCTGATCGCGGCATGGAAGATCCTGACCGGCGTGATCTCGCTCTCGAGCCCGGCGATTGCATCACCCTCACCGTCTCCATTGCAACCACGGCAATTCGTGCTGCGTGGGCTGATCCGATCGTCATTACCGACGCGGGCGCTCGACTTCTCGGCCGTGGGGCGTCGTCCTGAAGCGGCGCGGACCGATCTCCCTCGATCTGACCTCGCACGCGCCCGACGCAGATGTCCCCACGACTGCTACCATTGAGTTGGCACGCCGCGCGTAGCTCGATACGAGGACCGTCGTCGATGCGAGTCATGCTCTACACAGGGAAGGGAGGGGTTGGGAAGACGACGATATCCGCCGCGACGGCAGTGCGCTGCGCGGAGCTGGGTTACCGAACCGTCGTGCTCTCGACTGACCTCGCCCACTCGCTCGCGGATAGCTTCGACCAACCGCTCGGACCCGAGCCAGTCCCCCTGTCCCAAAATCTCTGGGCACAAGAATCGGACATCTATTTCAACCTGGATCGGTACTGGAACACGGTCCAGCGCTGGATCAATGCCCTCTTCGCCTGGCGCGGCGTCGACGAGCTGGTCGCGGAAGAGCTAGCGGTCCTGCCCGGGATGGACGAGTTGGCGAACCTCCTCTGGATCGACACGCACCGAAAGAGCGGGAATTTCGACGTCATCATCGTCGACTGCGCGCCGACCGGGGAAACACTGCGCCTGCTCTCGTTCCCAGAGATCGCTCGATGGTGGGTGGAGAAGCTGCTGCCCGTCCATCGCCGGATGGCGGCGTTCCTTCGACCGGTCATGCGCACCTGGATTGGAATGCCGCTCCCTGATGACGACGTATACGATTCCGTTCAGGAGCTTTTCGTTCAGCTCGACGACATGCACGCGACGCTCGTCGATCCGGACGTCACCACCGTTCGGCTCGTGCTCAATCCCGAGAAGATGGTCATCAAAGAAGCCCAGCGGACGTACACGTATCTCAATCTCTTCGGGTACCCGTCGGACCTGGTCGTCTGCAACCGAGTGCTGCCGCCGGCCGTGCGTGACGAGTACTTTGCCGGGTGGCGAGAATCGCAGGAAGCATACCGACAGCAGGTGCGAGACACGTTTGCGCCGCTGCCGATGGTGGAGGTTCCACTCTTCGGTCGCGAGATCGTGGGAATTCCGTCGCTGTCCGAGATGGCGCGCGAGCTCTACGCCGACCGCGACCCAACGGAGATCCTCTATCGGGGGCGCATCCAGACGACGGAACAGCACGACGGCGAATATCTCTTGAAGCTGCGGCTTCCCTTTACCCAGAAGGGGAACGTTCATCTACTCGCGTCGGGCGATGAGCTCGTCGTTCACGTGGGCAATCAAAAGCGAAACGTCGTGCTTCCCCGTGCGCTCGTCGGACTTCCGACACTCGGCGCGCGATTCGAAGACGATGTTCTCATCGTGCGATTCGACAGACAGGGAGAGGTGAACCATGGAGCACGAGAGCGAAGGTGAGCGGGAACACGCCCGCACCGAGCGCGCATATCCCCGCGACGCCATTGTCATTCAGTTTCCCCGCATCGACCCGGGGCTCCGAGATTTGCTTCTGGATTTCATCCCCGGTCGGGCGCTTTTGCGGGCGCTCTCGAGACCATCGGACGAGATGATCCTCCACGCGCGGAACGCGCGGCGCGAGCGGCTCCTGGCGCTTCGCAGCTTGATCGATGAGATGATCGAGGACACCGAGCGCCCAACACCGCGTCGCCGCGCCCGCGAGGTGGAGATCGAGTGACGTATGATTTGGGTGATTCGCGATTTGCGAAAGGAATCGCCGAGTGGCAGTAACGAGTGACCAGATTCTCGAGGCCCTGAAGGTCGTCCAGGATCCGGACCTTCATCGAGACATCGTCTCCCTCGGCTTCGTCAAGAACGTGAAGATCGACGGCGATCATGTGGGATTCGACGTCGTGCTCACAACGCCCGCATGTCCGGTGCGAGGGACGCTGCACGACGCCGCTCGCGACGCCGTCCTCGCCCTCCCGGGCGTCAAGCACGTTGACGTCAACATGACGTTCAGCGTGGCCTCCACGCGCCAGGGCGGGGGACAGCTCATCCCGGGCGTTCGCAACGTCATCGCTGTCGCGAGCGGCAAAGGGGGTGTCGGCAAATCGACGGTTTCGACCAATCTGGCCATCGCCCTGGCCGACACGGGGGCCAAGGTGGGCCTCGTGGACGCCGACATCTACGGACCCAACATCCCCCTGATGATGGGGTTCCACGACAAGCCTGAGCTATACGGCAACGAGCAGCGTCAGATCATTCCGCTCGTCGCCTTTGGCATCAAGCTGATGTCCATCGGCTTCCTCATCGGCGATGACGACAACCCGGTCATCTGGCGCGGCCCGATGGTGCACGGGGCCATCAACCAGTTCCTGAAGGATGTCGACTGGGGCGACCTGGACTACCTCGTCGTCGACCTCCCGCCAGGTACGGGCGATGCGCCGCTGTCGCTGTCGCAGCTCGTCCCCGTGGCGGGCGTGGTGATCGTGACCACGCCACAAGACGTTGCCCTGCAAGATGTCGTAAAAGGCATCGGGATGTTTTTGAAACTGAACGTTCCGATCGCGGGCATCGTGGAGAACATGAGCTACTTCCAGTGTCCGCACTGCCATCAAACAACGGAGATCTTCGGCCACGGGGGCGGAGAGCGCGTCAGCGAAAAGTATGACATTCCGCTCCTCGGTCGGATCCCGCTCGACGTGCGGATTCGGCAGGGTGGGGATGAGGGTCGGCCAATCGTCGTCGCGGAGCCAGACTCACCAGTGGCCGCGGCGTTCCGCGACACGGCCCAGCAGATGGCCGCGCGCCTCAGCACGATCGCCCTCGAATCCGAACCGCCCGAGCCGGCCGCGACCGGTGCCCCGGTCCAGTTCTTCACCAAGCTCCCGAGCAAGAGCTAAGCGCTTCGGATGCGTGCTGGGTGCTAGCGCCCGCATTGCCCGCGGGCGTTCTTCTGGTGGTCTGGACGGCGGTCGGCTGGGCAGTGGGCCTCGCGCTGAACCACGTCGCCTACCAGATTCCGTCGGACCTGTCGCCCATTTCTGCGCCGCGCTGCCCCGCATGCCACGCCCGCATCCCCATTCTGCGACTCGTGCAACGACGCTGCGAGCGCTGCGGCGCGCCGCTGGAATATGACCGAATCGAATGGATCACCGCCGTCTGTTTCCTTCTCCTGGGCGTCCACGTCGGCCAAACCGCCCTGCTGCTGGTCTACAGCTTCTACACAGCGGTCCTCGTTCTGACCGCCATCATGGACATGCGGCACCGCTACATCTATTCGCTGGTCAGCTACCCTTCGATCGCCGCGGCAATGGTCCTGTCACCCACCGTCGGCGGGCTCGACATTGCCACGACCGGGGCGGGGGTAGCGACCGCGCTGGCCATATTCGTCGCGTTCTACGTCGGGGGGCGTCTAGCCTACCCGGGTAGAGAGCCAGTGGGAAAGGGCGACATCGAGCTGGCAGCGATGATTGGCGCGATGACGGGCTTCCCGCGCGTCGTGAGCGCGCTGTTTCTCGGCAGCTTCGTCAACGGCTTCGTCATCGCCCTGCTGCTCCTCACCGGCCGCCGACGGCGAATGGACTTCGTACCCTACGGACCGGGACTCTGCCTCGGCGCATATGCCGCCCTCTTCATGAGCCCCTGAGAGGGCGCGGTCCGCCGCCTAGCCTTGATCCTCGGGCGGGCGGATGGTACACCAACTGCACGGAACCGAGTCGATCAGCTCGCGCCGTGATCTGGCGATGACGCGCAGGAGGTTTTCGTGTATCCACCCCGGGCGCCAACCGTGGAGCGTGCAGCCTTTGAACCGCGGGAGCTTCACTCCGTCGAGGACACGGGGCTCTCCCTGCAGTTTCTCGCCGACCTCACCCTCAAGATCGTGTACTACGCCAGCACGGCCACCGGCTACGAAATCGCTCAGCGCCTTCGCCTGCCGTTCCTCGGGGTGGTGGATCGGGTCCTGGAGGCACTCAAGCGTGAGCTATACGTGGAAGTCCGCGGTGGCAGCGCGCTGACGCCGGCCAGCTACACCTACGTGATGACCGCGAAGGGCAACGCGCGTGCAATCGAGCTTGTGGAACGCTGCGCGTACGCGGGCCCTGCCCCAGTGGCGCTCGCGGAGTACCGAGAGGCCGTTCGACTTCAGACCGTCAACGACATCGTTGTGAATCGGCGCAATGTTCGCGATGCATTCAGTCACCTCGTCGTTAGCGACCGGCTGATGAACCAGTTGGGGCCAGCCATTAACTCGGCGCAGTCGGCATTCCTCTTCGGGCCGCCCGGCAACGGAAAGACGACGCTTGCCGAGACCGCGGCGCGCCTTCTGGGCGGCGCCGTCTACGTCCCGCACGCCATTGAATATGACGGCCAGGTCATCAAGGTCTTCGACACGATCTTCCACGCGGCTCTGGAGTCGGAGGATAAGACGGTCGACGCGCGAGACCGACGGTGGGTGAGGTCCCGGCGCCCGGTCGTGATCGTCGGCGGTGAGTTGACCATGGAAGCGCTCGACCTCGTGTACTCCGAGACGAGCAAGTACTACGAAGCGCCGTTCCAGATGAAGGCCAACTGTGGGATGTTTCTCATCGACGACTTCGGCCGCCAGCAGGTCTCACCGCGCGATCTCCTCAATCGCTGGATCGTTCCGCTGGAGAAGCGCGAGGACTATCTGAATCTCCAGACCGGCCAGGAGATCACGGTACCCTTCGATCAGCTCATCATCTTCTCCACCAACTTGGACCCTGCAAGCCTGGTCGACGAGGCGTTCCTGCGGAGGATCCGATACAAGATCGAAGTGCCCAACCCAACGATCCAGGAGTACGAGGAGATCTTCCGCAGGATTTGTGAGAGCCGGGGCGTCCCGTACGATTTCTCCGCGGTCGAGTTCATCCTGGACTATTACGATCGGCGCGGCATCGAGCCACGCTGCTGCCATCCCCGCGACCTTCTCGACCAGGTAATCGACATTGCCGAATACATGGAGCAGCCTCGCACCCTCTCACGCGAGCTGCTGGAGGCAGCCTGCGACAGCTACTTCGTTCGACTTTGAGACGCAAGGGATTGTGGCAATGACCGCTTCCAGCCGCCTCTCCGAATACACGGCGCGCACGCCGATTCGCGTCGAGTTCTATACGCGCTCCTATCATGCCAGCGGCGACATTGAGGTGGCGCGCTGGCACGTGGCGGACGTGATGAACGACAAGGTTCGGCCCTTTCTGCTTATGGAGAACAGCGTGCGCGAGCCCCTGGGTCCGGCACCTCAGGTCGGCGGTGAGGCCCTCGCGCGCGCGACCGAGTACCTTCAGCTCGCCAAAGCAGCGGTCGTGCTCGCGATCCCCCACGATAACCCGCAACATGCGCTGGCTCGCCAGCAGTACCTCGCTGCGCTCTATGAGGAGCGAGCCCAGGTGGAGGCGATCGTCATCGTCCCGCCCTTTGAGCTGCGCGGCACGATCCACCTGAGGCGAGCATTCCAGATCAAGAACGCCCTCGAGGAGCTCCCGAACGAATTCATCCCCATCACGGACATGGAGGCCGTCTACATTCCGGACGCACGGCTCAAGATCAACGCGGAATTCGCCGTTGTGAACCGCCCGCTCGCGGAGATGTTCGCCCTTGTGGACGAGGGCCCGATGAAGAAGATCGCTCGCGGCTTTCGGTCGTCGTAGCGGGACGCTGAGAAACTGAGGTTGGATGCGCCATGACGCAGGAAACGATGTACGATTACCGACGCTTCTCCATCGCCGAGCGCGATCGGCGATGGAAGGCTGTTCGCGCGCTGATGGCCCGCGATGGCATCGACGTCATTATCGCTCCGCCGAACAACGGCAACTCCACCGACTGGCAGGCGGACGCTCGCTATCTCTCGCACTGCGGTGGAGGAGCGGATGCGTCCATTGGCTGCGTCTTCCCGATCGACGACGAGCCAACCGTCGTCGCAACGTCCGCCATTCGCTGGGGACCCCGGGTCCAAAACTGGGTCTCAGACGTACGCGACGTCAATCGCCACTACGGACGCGCCATGGCGGAGCGACTGCGCGAGCTGAAGGCGGACGGCAAACGGATCGGGATCTGCGGCCTCGCCGGCGGCACGCGCACCCCCGAGGGAACCATTCTCCACGGCACCTACGAGGCGATCGCGAAGGCCGTTCCCAACTCGGAAATCGTCAACGCTACCGATCTTCTCCAGGAGGTCCGCTGCGTCAAGAGCCAGGAGGAGATCGACGTTCTTCAGGACTCGGTCGATCTCGTCGAGCGCGCGGTGGAAGCCGAAGTCGAGTGGGCGGCCAAGCCCGGCGTCCGCGACTACGAGGTCTGGGCCGCTGCGATGAATGCCATGTTCAGCCGGGGCAGCGAACTCTCGGTCCACTTCAATTGGATCGCCCACGATCCCCCCACGCGAACGCTCACGCGACCTCAGCGCAAGATCTTGCAGGACGGCGAGATCATCATCAACGAGCTCGAGTCTTCGATCATCGGCTACCGGGCGCAGCAAGTGAGGCCAGTGGCGGTCCGGCGCTGCGATCCTCTGTACATGGACCTGATCGAGTATCACGGCGAGATGTACGCTCGGCTCCTCGACTTCTTGCGGCCCGGCGTGACCCTGGCCGAAGCCATGAAGAAGACGCAGCAGATCGGCGATGCCCTGCGCCCAGCGAGCGGACCGCTCGCGAATGCGACGGCCCGCTTTGTCTGCCACGGTCGTGGGCTGGGGGATGACGTGCCCCTCGCCACCAACGACGAGGCGATCGAGCGATACGGAGACTGGCGGTTTCCGGAAAACGGCGTGTTCATCATCAAGCCGAGCGTCTCCGTTGGCGCGAGCAGCATCGCCTGGGGAGACACGTGCCGCGTGTCCGCCAACGGCACGGTGCGAATGGGCCATGCCCCGCACGAGATGATCGTCGCGCGTTAACCGAGCGTGACGCCTGTACCGACGGCGAATCAGGCGGCGGAACGGCCTCCTGACGTCTGCATCGTGACGGGAGAGTACCCACCTGCCATCGGCGGTGTTTCGGACTACACCGCGCTCCTTGCCCATCACCTGGCCAATCTGGGAAGTCGGGTCACCGTCGTCACGACGGCCCGGGACGGAAGAGCCTCCGATCCGTGCCGCGCGTCAGTCGGCGGCAGGGAGATCGAACGGATCGAGATCCCGGGCTGGAGCCATCGGTACCGTCGCGAAATCTTCGACGCCGTTGCCTCCGCGCAGGCCGACATCGTGCACCTCCAGTACCAGACGGCCGCGTTCGATATGGCGCCGTCAATCAACGTCTTCCCGCTGCTCCTCGGGCTGAACGGGCTCCGTCTTCCCGTTGTGACGACATTCCACGATCTGCGCGCCCCGTACCTGTTTCCCAAAGCCGGCCCGCTGCGCCGACTTGCGGTGTCCGTGCTCCTGGGCGCAAGCGCCGGCGCCATCTTCACCAATCCGGCCGATCTGGCCCTCGCGCGCCCCTTGCGAACCGCTGCCTGGATCCCGATGGGGCCCACGCTCGTTCCATCATCGACCTCCTCCCGCACCCGGACGCGTGCCCGGTGGGCGATCCGCGAGGACGAGCTGTGTCTGGCGCACTTCGGCTTCATCAACGCCACGAAGGGCATTGAATCGCTCGTACGGGCAGCCGAGCGGCTCCAACGCGCGAACCTCGGCTTTCGGCTCCTGTTTATCGGCGATGAAGTCGGTTCCGCGGACCCCAAGAACCGCGCCACCGCGGCCCGCGTGCGCGCCCTGGCCGGCGAGCTTGGGGTCGGCTCGCGCATCACGTGGTCGGGCTTCGACGCACCGCCCGAGATCTCGTCCGCCCTGGCAGCGGCAGATCTGATAGTCCTGCCGTATGCCGATGGAGCCAGCCTCGGGCGGAGCAGCCTGCTCTCGTGCCTCGCGCACGGCAGCGCGGTCGTCACGACGGAGCCAACCCCATCGCCTCCTGTTGCCTCGAAGCACCAAATTGCACCGTTCCGCGATCCCGAGCCCGTCCGCGCGCTCGAGAGCGCCGTCGAGATAGTCCCGAGAAACGATGACGCGGCACTCGCCCGCGCGATCTATCGACTCTGGAACGATGCCCCGCGGCGCGCGCGCCTCGCTCAGGCTGGGCGCGACTTTGCCGCCCGATTCACGTGGCCCGACGTGGCACGCGCGACGGTGGCCTTCTACGGACGCGTGCTGCAGCGTAGGACTCCGGGTTGATCGCAATCCGGGCGCACCCGGCGGCATCGCGCGCCGTCCTTGCCGTGGTCGTGGGCGCAGGAGCAGGGGCAACAGCGTGGTGGGGGATCTTCGGGATCGCCGCGGCGTGCGCGACGCTGATGATCGCCTGGGCAATCCTGCGGCGGCCCGAGGTCGGGGTCGTTCTCTTCGCGCTGCTCTGCCTCACCGTACCGTTCGCGGTGCTCCCGTTTCGCATCGTCGTTGCGCCGACCTTTGTGGATGTCGTCCTCGGAGCGCTCCTCGCCGCGTGCATCGCGCGGGCGCTTCGCCGGCGCGAGCCGCTCGTCGTCGCGGAGCCCCACCTGGCCCTCGCCCTCTTCGTAGGCCTCGCGTGCGCGGCCTTGTTGCTGGGGACGGCGGCGGCCCCCAGCTCATCAGAGGATGTCCGCCTGTTTGGGAAGCTCATGAGCGGCGCGATTCTGGCCTTTACCGCCGTCCAGGCGCTACGGAACGATCGCGGCGTCTCCCGAACAATTCGCGCGCTCATCGTGGGCGGAGCCGTCGCGGGAGGCGTCGCGATCGTTCTGTATCTGCTGCCCACGGGAACGTCGATCACGCTGCTCTCGGCGCTGAGCCCTCTCGGTTACCCGACCGGACCGGACGTGATGCGCCCAATCGAGGGCACAGCGACTCTCCGTGCGACGGGAACGCTGATCGACCCCAACGTTCTGGGGGGAACGCTCATGCTTCCCGCTATCCTGCTGGCGGCGGAAATCCTCGCGCCCACGCCCGTGCTGAGGCGGGGCGCCTTGGTGGGATTCTGTCTGCCGATGCTTCTCGCGCTCGCCCTGACCTACTCGCGCAGCGCATGGGTCGGGCTGGCGGCGGGCCTCGCGTACCTCGCGGTCGTGGCGGACCGGCGCCTGCTTGCGGCCGTACCCATCGGCCTCGCCGTGGTAGCCGTCGCTCCCCAGACGCACGACTATGCCGGTCGGCTTCTTGCTGCGCTCACCATCCAGGACCAGGCGACGGCCATGCGGATCGAGGAGTATCGCAACGCGGCGAACCTCATCTCCCGTTTCCCAATGATGGGCGTGGGATTTGGCGCATCGCCACGCGTCGATCTCTCCGTGGGGGTCTCGAATCTGTACCTCCAGATGGCCGAGCATATGGGGCTCATCGGCCTCGCCGCCTTCCTCCTCACCGTTGGGCTCGCATTGACGCAATCCTGGCGCACGCCGACGACCGCCGACAATCGGCTCCGACGCCGCGGACTCGAAGCGGCCCTGGGCGCCGCGCTTATCGCGGGCCTCTTTGACCACTACTTCTTCGACCTGCGCCTTCCCCACATGGAAGCGCTCTTCTGGCTCATCGTCGCGCTCATCATCGTCGAGTTCCGGAATGTTACAGTTCCGCAACAGGCGCACGATTCGAAAATCTCCGGAGGCGGCTCGGACCATGGACGTCGGGATCAATCCCCAGGCGGTTGAGCAGACGGTCCAGCGGCTTACTGCGCTCCTTCGCGTCTCCCACATCCTCGCCTCTGAGACGGACGTCGATCGACTGCTTGGCGCCATCATCGACTGCACCAGTGAGGTCCTGGAGGCAGATCGCAGCACCCTCTTCCTCATCGATGAGCGCCACGACGAGCTGCGGTCGCGCGTCGCCCAAGGCCACAATGTTACGGAGATCCGCGTGCCCCTATCCGCGGGCATCGCCGGGCACGTGGCGACCACGGGCGAGACGCTCATTATCCCGGACGCGTATCTCGACCCCCGCTTCAATCCCGACGTCGATCGTGAGACGGGCTATCGGACGCGCTCGATCCTCTGCGTCCCCCTTCGCGATTCGAACGGCCGCATGATTGGCGCTCTGCAGGCGCTGAACAAGCGTGCGGGCCCGTTCACCTCCGACGATGCGGAGCTGTTGGCAGCGCTCGCGAGCCAGGCAGCCGTGGCCCTCACCAACGCGTCGCTCCTCGAAGCTCGGCGAAAGGAAGTCGAGAAATCCCGCACCCTCCTCGACGTGATGACCTCGCTGTCCTCAGAGCTTGAGTTGGACCAGCTTCTGGCGAAGATCATGGAAAAGACGACGGAGGTGATGCGCGCGGACCGTTCGAGCCTGTTCATTCTCGATGCCAAGCAAAACGAGCTGTGGTTCAAGGTGGCCCAGGGCGCGAACCTCGAGGAGGTCCGCATCCCCGTTGGCGTGGGGATCGCGGGCCACGTCGCGGCGACCGGCGAGACGATTAACATCGCCGACGCCTACGCAGATCCGCGATTCAACCAGGACGTCGACCGGCGGACCGGGTACCGTACACGCACCGTGCTCTGCATGCCGATGCGGAATGCGCAAGGCTCCATCGTGGGCGTGCTCCAGGTTCTCAACAAGATCGAGGGGCTCTTCAGCGAAGACGACGAGGCGCTGCTGGAGGCCGTGGGTTCCCAGGCGGCCATTGCGTTGGAAAACGCGCAGCTTTTCGAGCGGGTCGTCCAGATGAAGAACTACAACGAGAGCGTTCTGTCCAGCATGGCGAACGGCGTCGTAACGCTGGATTTGGACGGCCGAATCAGCACCATGAATCCGGCTGCGCAACGGATCTTGAGCCTAGACCCCGAGACGTCAGTCGTCCGGACACTGCCCGAGGCCGTACGCGGCGACGTCAATGGCGCGATTACCGAGCCCGCGATGCGGGCAATGCGCGATTGTCGGATCGTGCGAGCCGAGAAGATCTACTATCAGACGCCCGAGGGCAACCGCGCGACCATCAACCTCTCGGCGGTGCCACTGCTCGATCACCGATCGACCCAGATCGGCGTGGTCATGGTCATCGAAGACATCTCTCGCGAGCAGCAGCTCATGGGGACGCTATCCCGCGTGGTGAGCCGCCAAGTTGCCGAGCAGCTCTTTGCCAGCGGCCAGATGCCGAGCGTGGGAGGCCAGCGCAAAGACGTGACGGTGCTCATGTCAGACATCCGCGACTTCACCCCGATGACCGAGAAATCCGAGCCGGAGGCGGTCGTTTCGATGCTGAATGACTACTTCGGCCGAATGATCGAGATCGTGTTCCGCCACGAAGGCACGCTGGACAAGTTCATCGGCGACGCCATCATGGCCGTCTTCGGTACGCCGATCGCCCACGCCGACGATCCGCTGCGCGCGATCCAAGCGGCCATCGACATGCGGCGGGCGCTCCGGGCTTTCAACGAGGAGCGACGGGCAGCGGGCCAGCAGCCGATCGAGATCGGCATCGGCATTTGCAACGGCGAGGCCGTGTCCGGCGCCATCGGGTCGGAGGAGCGGCTCGAGTTTACGGTGATCGGCGACACCGTCAACACGGCGGCCCGCCTGGAAGGGCTGACCAAGGGTTTCCCCGACCACAAAATCGTCTTCAACGAAGCGGTCTACGACCTGGTAAGAGACGTCGTGCCGTGTGACTTCTTGGCCGACGAGTACGTGAAGGGCAAGGCGCAGCCGGTCCACGTCTACGGGATCTCAGAGCGCTACATTCGGTCCGGCTGAACGCCGCGGCCTCAGGTCAGGCGGGCTCGTGGGTCGGCGAGGGGTGGGCCGGCGCCTCGCCGTTCGCCGTTCGTCTCCGCTCGCGTAGCGCGGCCGCGCGCCGCAAGTAGTAGCCCGCGCCCCTTCGCGCCCCGTTCCGATAGGAGGCCTGGGCTCCGACGTCGCTCGCCGCGAGCACCGGCTCCGGCACCGGCGCGGGCGTGGGCGCCGTCGTGGGGACCATCGCCGGCCTGCGCGCCAGGAGAGACTGGAGATCGTCGAATAACGTATAGACGGCCGGAAGAACGATGACCGCCAACAGCGTAGACGTGAGGATAGCCCCGATCACCACGACGGCCATTGGCGCGCGCGACTCCGCCCCGGATTCGGACTTAAAGGCGAGCGGCAACATGCCGAAGAGCATCGTGCACGAAGTCATCAGGATCGGCCGCAGCCTCGTCCGAGCAGCCTGGGCCAGGGCTGCGGTGCGTTCCATCCCTTGTTTCCGTAGCTGATTCGTGAAGTCCACGAGCAGGATGCCATTCTTGGCGACGAGCCCGAACGCCATCACCAGCCCCATCAGCGAGAAGATGTTGATGGTGTTGCCCGTGACCCAAAGGGCGAGGACCGATCCCACGAGCCCGAGCGGAACCGACAGGATCAGCACGAACGGATAGAACCAGGACTCGTACAGCGCGACCAGGAGCATGTACTCCATGATGAGCGCGAGGACGAGCGCCTGGAGCAGCGCCATCAGCGCCTCGGTGAACCGGTTGACCGAGCGGCCCGGAGAGACCGTGTATCCCGCCGGAACGGGCTCGGCCTTCAGGACGGCCTGCATGTCACCCGCGACGTCACCCAATGGGCGCCCCACGGCCGTACCGCTCACTTCGATGTTCCGGTTTCGGTTCAACCGCTGGATTTGCACCGGCCCCGTCCCCGGCCGGATCGTGGCCACCTGGCCGAGAGTGACGAGCGCAGTCGATGAGCTGACACCGGAGCTTGAGGACGTCGAGCTCGCCGACGCCGTGAGGGCCGCGTTCGCCGAGGTGCCCTTGATGGGGATCGCGGCCAGCTTGTTCAAGTCCGTGCGATCGGCGTCGCCGGCGATCACCGTTATGTCTTCCTGGAGCTTGCCTGGCCGGCGAAGCTCGGTCACGACGAGGCCGCCGAGGGTCGTCCGAAGCGCCGTCGTCGCTTGCTGGGTCGTCACGCCGAGCTGGGCCATCCGCGCCGAATCGAACACGATCTGGACCTCCGGCGACGACTGGTCGCTGGAGTCTTGCACGTCGGCGAGCCCTGGCACTCGGGAGACCGCCGCTTCGAGCTGGTCGACAAGCTGGTTCAATACGTCCACGTCCGGGCCGTTCACGTCGAAGTTCAGTCCGCCGCTCCCGCCCCCTCCGGGGAAGGAGCTGGGAACCGAGGGGATCACGCGCACGTCGGGAATCTGACGACCGAATTGTCGAACCTGCTGCACGATGTCGAAGACCGACCGTTCGCGCTCTTTCTTGGGAATCAGCTGGACGCTGATTCTGGACGATGCGGCGGTGGTGGAGCCGAACCCGGCCCCGGGCGCGGCGATAGTGCTAAAGACGTACTGAACCTCCGGCATCTGCAGCATCGCATCCTCGACCTGCTGGGATGCGCGACTGATGACGTCGAGGGAGGTTCCTGGCTGCGCGGTCATACTGACTTGGAACGCGTCGCTGTCTTCCCCGGGCGCATACTCAGTGCCCACGACGCGAGTCTGAATGAGCAAGGCGACCATCACGAGCAGCGACACGCCGCCCGCGACGACAATCCAGCGGGCATGCACCGCGGCCGGCACAACCCGCTCGACCAGACGCCCGAGCCGATCAAACCACCGGTCCCACCAGCGACCGTACCCAGCGAGGAGGCCGGACCCGTGGTCCTCCTCCTGCTTTAACCATCGAGATGCCAGCATCGGAGTGAGGGTGAAGGAGACGAGGAACGAGAAGATCGTGGCCGCGACGACGGTGAGCCCGTATTGCCGGAAGAGCTGGCCCACGAGGCCGCTCATGAACGCGATGGGCGTGTAGACCACGATGTCGGCCGCCGTGATGGCCATGGCGGCCATGCCGATCTCGTTTCGCCCACGGAGCGCAGCCTCTTTCGGCTCCTCACCCATCTGCAGATGGCGATGGATGTTCTCGATGACCACTGTCGAGTCGTCGACCAGGATGCCTACGATCAGGGCCAGGGCCATGAGCGTCATCAGGTTGAGACTGAAGCCGAGGATAAACATGACCAGGAACGTGCTGATCATGCTAGTCGGGATGGCAAGGATGATGATGATCATATTGCGCCAGGCGTGCAGGAACGCCAGCACGACCAGCGCGACCAGGACGACCGCGAGGACGAGATCGGATTGGACGGCGTCGAGCGCCGTGCGCGTGTACTTCGACAGGTCGTTCGTAACATAGACCTGCGTCCCGGCGGGGAGCGTGGACTGGAGGCGGTTCAGGGCCTTGCGGATCCCGTCCGCGACTTCGAGGGCATTGGCCGTCGACGCTTTGACGACGGAAAGCCCCACGGCGTCTTGCCCGTTGATGCGCTGGATCTGCGTGATCTGCTTGTAGCCCTCCTGCACGTTGGCCACGTCACGCAGCAGGACGGGTCCACCCGTGGGCTGAACGATGACGAGATTGCGCAGGTCTTCGGGGCTCTGGAACGCGCCGACCGCGCGCACATTGAGGCGCTGATATCCGTTCTCGACAGACCCCACCGTCGATGTGACGTTCGCGCCGGTCAGCGCGTCGGTGATCTGCTGGACCGAAAGGTTGTAGGCGGCAAGCTTGGAGTAGTCGACGCGGACCTGCATCTCTCGCTGGAGCCCGCCACTCAGGTTGACGCTTGCCACGCCGACCACGGACTCAAGGGTGGGGAGAAGCTGGTTCTGGGCAACGTCATAGAGGTCATCGGGCGGCGCGCCGGTCAGCGCGATGTTCATGACCGGGATTTCGTTCGGATCGGCCTTGAAGATGGACGGGTCCGTGATTTCCGCCGGTAGCTTCGCGCGAATTCGCGAGATCCGCCGCTCGACGTCCAACGCCGCCAGGTCCGGGTCCGCGCCCTCGGAGAGCGTCACGCGGATACGCGCGCGCCCTTCAGAAGACGTCGACTCGATCGTGTCGATGCCTTCAACACCCGCCAGCGCGTCCTCGATCGGCTGCGTGACGAGCTGCTCGACGTCCTGCGCGGCGGCCTGGGGGTAGCCAACGTTGACCGTGATGACGGGAAAGCTCAGCGGCGGCAGTCGATCGACGTTGAGGTATCCGTGCGCCACGGCGCCCATAAGCACCACTGCCAGCACCGCCATGAGCATGGGCAGCGGGTGGCGTATCGCGAATCGGGTCACCGGGCGCCCTCCGTCAGGCTAGGTTCGGGCCGCTCCTCGGGAATATGTATCCACCGCGGCGCTCACCCCGCGGGACGCGGTGACGCCTGCGGCGCCGCGGGGGCGGATTGGGAGGCGGACGGAACGACAACGGGCTGGCCATCCTTGAGACTGTTCTGGCCCTGAATGACCACTTCATCTCCGACGTTCAGGCCGCTCGTGATCTCCTGATTGGTGTCGTCGCTCAGTCCCACCTGGACCGGGCGGGCCACTGCCTTGCCGCCCTCCACGACGAAAACGACCGAGCCAGTCGCCTGCTGGACGACCGCTTCCTTGGGAACGAGCACCGCGTTGGCCTTTTCGGCCGCCGTGACCTGCACTTGCGCGTACATGCCGGCGAGCAGACGCGGATCCTGTCTGTCGGGGAAGATAGTCACGTCGAACGTGTGGGCGCGGGGATCGCCAACTGGCGCCACCGTCGCGACGTGCCCGGGAAATTGCACGCCGGGATACGCTGGCACCGTCAGCTGCACCGCCTGACCGGGCGCCACCGACCCCACTCGGGCCTCCTCAACCGTGATGTGCCCTTCCAGACCGTGCCCGCTGAGGGTCATGATGGGCGTCTGGGGCGAGGCGAACGCGCCGATATCCAGCATCTTCTGGCCCACAACGCCATCGAATGGCGCGGTGAGCACCATCTGGTCGAGATTCGACTGCGCGACGGCTACCTGGGCCCGCGCCTGGTCGACCGCCGTCTGGGCGACACGAATGTCGTCGCTGGTAAATGGACGAATCTTCGCCTGGAGCTGCGCCTGCATCTGGGCGACAACCTGTTGCTGCTGGCGAATGTCCTCATTGGTAAAGGGCTGCTGCGCCTTCTGGAGCTGCGCCTGGGCCTGCGCAACCACCGCTTGTTGCGCGCGTATGTCATCGTCGCTGGCCGGGCGGATGGCGAGCGCCAGCGCCTGCTGCGCCTGCGTAACCGCTGCCTGAGCCTGCTGCACATCTTCCGGGTGCGGCTGCGAGAGAAGCTCGCTCAGGTGCGCCTGATCGCTCTTCAGCTTTTCCTGCGCCGCGGTGAGGGTATTCTGCGCGGCCAACTGCTGTGCGTCGACACCCGAAGCCATCAGGGCATCGAGCTTCGTCTGGTCAGCCGCCAGCTTCTGCTGGGCGGCCTCCAGCGTGCTCTGCAGCTCCGTCTGACGCATCTCGATTCCACCGGTCGCCAGCGCGTCGAGCTTCGACCGCGCGGCCGCGGCGTTGGACTGAGCCTGCTCAAAGTTTTGCTGAAGCGGCGTCAGCGTCGCCTGGATCTGCTCGGGGGAGGGTCCCTGCCGCACCTGGGCCAGGTTGTTCTGCGCGGTGGTGAGCGCCTGCTGCGCAGAGGCGACAGCCGAAGTTGCGGCCGTCAGGGCGGCTGAGCACGCCGCGGGATTGAGCATCGTGTGGGAGCTCGGGTCGCGTTGGCACACGCTGGCCGAGCCCGAGGAGCCGGACGAACCGGACGAGCCCGAGGAGCTCGAGCTCGTCTGGGGAGGATTCTGCAGCGCCGTGAGCGCCGAAACCGCCTGATCGTACGAGGCCTGAGCCTGCAGCACCGACTGCTGAGCCGCTGTGAGCTGGCTGGCGGTGGGCACCCCGCGCTGGTTTTTCGCTACCTCGTACGCGCTCTGGGCCTGAGCGAGCTGCAGCGTCGACGCATCGTACGCGTTTTGGGCTGCCTTCAAATCGGAGGGAAAGGTCTTTGGAAGATTGGTCAGGGCGTCCTGCGCCTGCGTGAGGGCAGCTTGATCCGCGTTCACGGCCGCCTGGGCCGCCTGGACATCCGAGTTGACGGTGTTGCTGATGTTCGTCAATGCCGCCTGCGCTGCCGCGACCGAGGCCTGATCCGAGTTGACCAGGTTCTGCGCCGCCTGGATCACGTCGCTGGTGGGGCCCTGAAGGACCAGTGCGAGCTTCGCATTGGCCGCGTCGAGTGCGGCCTGCGCTTGCGTGATCGCCTCGGGTCGGCCGCCCTGGATCATCTGGTCCAGCTTGGCCTGGGCCGCCTGCAGCGCCTGCTGAGCGTTCTGCACGTCCTCGGGTCGGCCTTGCTGCAAGAGACTGTCGAGCTTGGCCTGCGCCTGTTGGAGCTGGGCCTGCGCAGCGGCGACGTCGTCCGGTCGCCCCTGCGCCAGAACCTGCTGCAGCTTCGCCTGCGCCTGCTCATAGCCGGACTGGGCCTGCGCGAGCTGGTCCGGAAGGGTTCCCGGATCGAGGGTTGCGATCACCTGTCCGGCGCGTACCTCCGTGCCCACGTCCACCGGAATCGTCTGGATGATCCCCGACGTTTTGGGCACGAGGCTGACCTGATCGACCGCCTGGATCGATCCCGCATAGGTGAATACCTGGCGGATGGGTCCGGTCGCGACGTGCGTCGTCCGAACAACAGCCGCCTGCGCGCGCGGCGCGGTTGTCCGCGCTTCCTGCGGCGCTCGCGACCCGATCACCGCGCGTCCAATGAGAAACAGGATCACCGCCGAGGCCGCGACCGCGGCGAATATGGGGAGCTTGCTCGATTGGAGACGCGGGCTCGGTGCAAACATGGATTCCCTCGACCCTAATGCGTAAAACTGCGAGGCCGCTGCCGACCCCGCAGTTACCTAAGTCTATCCAACCCCGATTTCGACATCAACGGAGCGAAACCGTCGTTTGCCGACACATTTTCCGTGCGCAAGGACGATCACCCAGCCCGCTTCGTCCACGACCTCACTATAAGGACGTTGTGTTAACGGTCCTCGAACCAATTGTTAACGGACTATTAGACCGGCATTCCGACCAGCAGCGCCACGACTTCCCGCGCAGCGGGAACCGCATCCCCTCGGAGGAGCTGTCGGACCAGCGACCGGGCGCGATCCCCCTCGACACGACCAACCACGAGATCCACGAATTTCTCCTCGAGGTCCTGGTCGCTCATCGGATTCTCGGGCGTCCCCGTCGCCGCATCGACGCGAGCATCCCAGGTTCGCCCATCCCTCGCCACGAGCTGGACAAACGCCGCGCTCGTGGGCAGCCGGGAATCGACGTCGGCGTGCACGCGCTCTCGAAGAGCGACCACGTCGGCGCGGCGCACGGCTTCGTCCGAGAACTGACGGACGCGCGCCGCACCGTCGAGATAGGCGATCGCGGCGCAGTGGAAGATGCTGAATTTCCCCTCGAGTCCGACCTGGGGGTTGACTTTGCCCATCAGTTCCAGCACGTACGGATTCACCCGCGCACGCACCTCGGCGATTTCGTCAAGGGGCAGGGCGGCGGTCTCGCGCAGGCGCCGCATCGCGTCGATGGTGGGATGGCTCACGACGCCGCAGGAATACGGTTTGAGGCCGTCGTTCCGGAGCTCCCACCGCTCACCCAGCGCATCCGTTGCCCGACCGGGATCTACGCGGGATGAGAGCACGGCCCAGTACCCGCGCCGACCCTCGATGCCTTCGCGGTTGCTGGCCCATCCGCGCTGGGCGAGCATCGCGCTCAGCACGCCGTTCGCCGCCGCTTTCCCCGCGTGGAGCGACTTCGTCATCGAGCCGAACATCTCCCGCAGGCCGGCCGCCTGCGCCGCCGCCGTGGAGAGCGCGTTGGCCATCTGCTCGGCGGTGAGGCCCAACAGGCGGCCCGCCGCGGCAGCGGCGCCGATCGTGCCCGCGGTCCCGGTCACGTGGAAGCCCTGATCGTAATGCTCGGGGTGGACGGCGAGGGCCACTCGGGCCGCCACGTCGAAGCCGATCACGTGAGCGGCGAGGAGGTCTGGGCCGCTCGAGCCCGCCAGCTCGCCGGCGGCGAGCGCCGCAGACATGACCGGCCCGGTGCCGTGGAGGATCGTGGGGTCGTGGGTATCGTCGAAGTCGAGGACGTGGGACGCAATGCCGTTCACGGTCGCGGCGTTCACCGCCGAGGTGCGCCCTCCCCCGATGAGGGACGCCTGCTCACTGCCGCCGAGCGCCGATGCGACCTCAAGGGCGATCTGCACGGCCGGCTCGCCCCAGGCGCCCAGGCTCACCCCGAGATAGTCCACGAGGCAGCGAGCGCTCAGGCGAAGCACGTCCTGGGGGACGTCCGCGGCGCGAAACGTGGCCGCGAAGCGACCGAGCACTTGGGTCTCATCCATGCTGGATCTCCTTGGACGCAACGGCCCCCGCCCGGCTCCCATCGCCCCAAGGTTCCGGTGCCGCGGCGGCTCGCTCGAGATATGGACTCGCGAGGAACAGCTCGATGACGCGCGCGGTGGCGCCCCAGATCTGGTACCGCCCGTATTCGTAGAACTGCACGCGCCGCACGGCGCCGCGCAGGATCCAGTCGTCTTCGCGGAGGATCCGTGGGTCTCGCAGCGTGTCGAGGGGCACCTCGATGACGTGATCGACCTCCTCCGGGCTCACACAAAACGTTGGCTCATAGCCAAGGGCGCCGACGTACGGTGCGATCACAAAGTTGCTGGTATGGACGTACACGTCGTCCAGCCGCCCCCAGACGTCGACGTGCGCGGGAGCGATGCCCAGCTCTTCGTGCGTCTCACGGAGGGCGGTGACCTCCAGTGAGCCGTCATTTGGGTCGCGCGAGCCGCCGGGCAGCGAAATCTGACCTCGGTGTGCGCTCACGGTGTTCGTTCGCTGGGTGAACACCACGTGCGGCGCGCCCTCGCGCGGATAAACCAGGAGGAGCACGGCGGCGATTCGCGCGTTCTCGCGCATCATGGGGCGGTCCCGGTCGAGCACTGCGCAACGCCAAACGGGATCCGTCGCACAACGCAGGACCCGGCTGCGGGGCCGGTTGCACGCAGCCGCCGTCCTGCGCGCGCCGGGAGGCATGCTCCCTCCCGGCGCGACGAGACGAAGGTCACAGAGGGCGCGGCCTTAGTAGTAGAACCCGTAATACGGATAGTATGGATAGTAGCTATAGGGGTAGTAGCCATACCCATAACCGTAAGACGGATAGTAGTAGGGGTAGTACGAAGGATAGTAAGCGTAGTTGTAATTGTAGAGACCGGAATAATAGGGGTAATAGTAGGGGAAATAGCCAACGTAGCTCATGTTCTGATAGTAATAGTAGGGCGGTGTCGTGACGCCGTTTGGGTAGTAATAGGTCGCGCGGTTTGCGTAGTTCGGATTGTAGTAATACGCGGTGCACGTATAGCAGTAATACGGTGAAGGATAGGTCTGAATCTGCGCCGTCGCCGTCGGCGCCACCGATGGGAGCGCGTTCGCCGTGACGCCGAGGGCAGCGGCGATGACGAGCACTGCGAGACACCGCCTCAACGCCCAGGATTGAGTCCACAGCCCCTCGAAAGATGCGAGCAATGAGACCTCCTTTGACGAGCGGTCGAGCGCGCTCGGATCCCGCTCAAATTCGTCGGACTTCCCATTTATACCGCGCAGCACGGCCGCCGGGGGACAAATCCAGGCGATGGACGAGCGAATGAGCCCGAAGAACAGACGGAACGGGGCCCGGGACCATCGTGATCGCTGGCGGGTGGCGGAGCGCTCTCGAAGCACTGGCCCGTCTTCTCGAACCGGAGCAAGACAGCGCGGCTCTGCTTCAAGTGATCGAAGGCCTCGCAGGCAGGGTGCTGGACTTCTGTCGCCAGGGCCTCATATGCGCCAGTCCGGAGACGCGTGGAGCGTCGCAGAGAAGTAGTCTTGCGCTCGGCGTGCATAAATGCGAGACAAGTCCGCGAATTCCGAAAGTCCTGGGTTGCGAAAAAGCGCAAAGAGCGATCGAGGCCCTACCGCATCACCTTTCGTATCGCCCGATTCGCCGCCCGCCGCATTTGCCTGCGGGCCAGGTAGCGCGCCGTGTAGGACGGACCTTTCGTCAGCGCGTGGTACAGGAAAAAGGCACCGAGGAGCCGCCAGAACCAGCGCATCATCGCCTCCCTTTGCGCACATGATAGACGCAGCACGCCCACGGGCGCCCGGCGTGGCAGAGGAGCCCGCTCGTCACGCTGCAGATAGTACATCGTCGCGGTTTCACTTCCACCCCCGCGGACCGCTCTGCATCATGAGGGACGGCAGCTGGTCGGCGTCGATCGCGTCCCCGATCTCCGCCCAATCGCTGCGAACGAAAATTTCGCGAGAGCGGCGAGAACGAGCCGCGCTGCGGCCCGCGGGCGACGGACGATCACGCTGCCGCTCGTCGCGATGGACGCGCTAAGGATGCGCCGCGAAGCACAACTCGAAGCACGGAAGTCGGCCCGCGTGGGGTCAACCCACGACCTGGATTTCGCGAATGCGGTCGGCGGGCCACTGGAACGGCAGAATATTCAGCGGCGGTCGTTCAAGCCGCTCCTCAAACGTGCGGGCCTGTCCCACATTCGCTTCCACGACTTCCGGCATTCCTCGGCAAACCTGCTCGTGTCCCTCGGCGAGCATCCGAACGTTGTGCAGGAACGCCTCGGGCGCGCGACGATTGCCGTCACCATGGAAATCTGGAGCCATGTGCTCCGCGACATGCAGCAAGCTGCCGCGTCCAAGCTGGAGGTCTTCGTAGGCTCCGCGGAAGCTTCTATGGGGGTATGAATGGTGGTAGTGGCAGATCAGAAGTCCGAGGGCTTTTGACGAAGACCCTCGGGGCTCTGAGCGCAATTTGGGGTGCCGAGGGGCGGTCTCGATCCGCCGACACCGCGATTTTCAGTCGCGTGCTCTACCAGCTGAGCTACCTCGGCTCGATTCACCCGAGCATGGGTGCGGTGCTGCACGGTTGGTGGGCGAAACAGGGCTCGAACCTGTGACCTTCCGGGTGTAGGCCGGATGCTCTCCCAGCTGAGCTATTCGCCCCGGTTGTGCCCACCGGCCACTGGTGCCCCGGGCGGGACTCGAACCCGCACGGACTTTCGTCCACGGCCCCTCAAACCGCCGCGTATACCAATTCCGCCACCGGGGCTCATCGCACGGGCCGCCCCGTATTATAGGAACCGCCGCAAAAACGAGTCAATTCGCTGCGTCGCCGCCGGCTCACGGCGCCCCACGCAGCTCGGGGCTGCCCCTCCGAGGCGCGTCCGCCCGCTCGTCGTCGGCCGGCGCCTCCACCGGCGGCAACCGAAAGCTCGCATCGCGCCTGCTGCTCAGGACGGCGACGATCATGACGCCGACCGCGATGCCCAGCAGCACGTGCCCGACCCCGATCAAGTCCGCGATCCCGCCGATGAGGAGCAGCGGGATGATGGAAACCGAGTTTCCGAGCGTCAGCTGGACCGCGAAGACGCGCGCCAGCGCCTTGCGGGGCGCCCGCTCCTGGAGCACCGTCTGCGAGGCGACCACGATCCCCGCGAATCCGAACCCCGCGCACAACGCCGACACCATGACGATGAGCACCATCGCCACGTCCCAGCTTCCCATCCGCACCACCTCGGCCCCCTCCGGCTGCACGAGGCCGAACACGCGCAGGACTGTCGGTAAGCCAGACGCGGTCCCAAGGGCCAGCGCCACGACGACGAAGCCGCTCGTGATGATGCGGTAGCGGTCCGTCAGCAGCCCTCCGCTCGCGCGGCTGAGGGCAATGGCGCCACACAGCATACCGATCCCCGCCGGCGCCAGCACGATCACGGCGTCCTCCGGCGCCACCCCGAGCACGTACGTCACAAATCGCGGCGCCAACATCGCGACGATGAGCGTCAGCATCATCCCCAGCGTCAAATACCCCATGGCCGCCATCATCGCGCGATCGCGTCGCAGGAGCCGGGCGACCTCGTGCATCTGGCGACCCAACACGGCGAGCGGGTTCCTCGCCGGCCCCGACACCTCGGCAACGCGCTGCGAGGGCAGCCGCCACACGAGCAGCGCACTCGCCGCGTACAGGAGCGCCATGCTGAAGAAGAAGGTCGTCAAGCCGGTCAGCTTGACGATCAGCGGCCCGATGAGCACCAGCCCCATGAACTGCGATGCGGTGAAGGTCAGGTGGAAGAACGAGTTGGCCTGCATGAGCTTCTTCCCCGCGATGGCCGGGATCATCGATGTCTCCGCGGGGGCAAAGAACTGGCATACGACCGAAAAGACGAAGCTCACCAGGTACAGGAGCGCCAGAGTGGAATGAAAAATCACGTAGCCCACGACGATGAGCGCTCGCACGGCGTTCGTCACGACGAGGACCGTCCGCTTGTCCCAGCGGTCGACGAACACTCCCGCCGGCACTCCGAATAGGACGGACGGCAAGATCACCGACAGGATCGTGATCCCGAGCTGCGTTGAGGAGTGGCTCGCCTCTTCGACCAGCACCAGCAGCGCATACCAGATCGCGTTCTGCGCCGTCTGCGTGAGCGCCTGCGCGATCCATAAGGATAGGAAGTCGCCGTTTCGCCAGATGGGAACGTCTGGCAATCCGTCATCGCTCTCGCGCTGCGCGAATCGGTCGTCCGTCTCGTGGCTCACGTCTCAGCTGTGCTCAGTGGATTCTCGCGCACGACACGCGAGACAAAGGCCTTGAGGCGACGCTCGACGTCGCTCCGTGGCAGCATCACCCGATGGTTGCACGTCGTACAGCGGAGGCCGATGTCGGCGCCAATGCGAACGACGGTCCACTCGTAGCCACCGCATGGGTGCGGCTTCCGGAGACGGATCACGTCACCGATGCGAAACTCCGTCGGCACGCCCCCTCCTACAGCCGCGCCCGCGAGGCCGTCGCTGCCTCCATGACGTCGCGCAGGCGTGCAGCCTCTGCACGAGCGGCCTCTTGCCAGTTCGGGCCGGCGGAGGCATAGAGCACCTGTCGGCTCACGTTGACGACGGCCAGCCTGCCGTTTCGGGCCATGCCCGCGCGGACTGCTTCCTCAGCGTCGCCACCCTGCGTTCCCACCCCGGGGATGAGGATCGGCAGATCCGGGGCCAGCGCGCGCACCTCCCCAAGCTGCGCCGGGTAGGTGGCTCCCACCACCAGCCCCACGTTTCCCTGCGTGTTCCATGCGACGGCGCGGCGCGCTACGACTTCATAGAGTGGGCGCATCGTGTCCTCGTCGCGGCATTCCAGGTCCTGGAAGTCCGCGCTCCCGGGGTTCGACGTCTTGCAGAGGACGAAGGCCCCGCGAGCCGGATCCGCGATGTAGGGCTGGACGCTGTCGAATCCCTGATATGGGTTGACGGTCATCGCGTCGAAGCCGAGCTGCTCGAAGATGGCCGCGACGTTGCGCTCGGCGGTCGTTCCGATGTCGCCGCGCTTGCCGTCGGCGATGGTCGTCACGCCCTTGGGGATCGCGGCGAGAGTCGTCTGCAGGATGGCATACCCATCGCTACCCATAGCCTCGAAAAAGGCGAGGTTCGGTTTGTAGGCGCAGACCAGGTCGTCGGTGGCCTCGACGATTCCGCGAATGAACCGCTCGATCCCCCGGCGGTCGGTGGTACAGCCCGCAGGAAGACGGCGCGGATCCACGTCCAGGCCGACGCACAGCGCGCTGCGGGCGCGCTCCTGCGCAATCAGCAGTCGGTCGCAAAAACGATCAGATGGGCGCATCAGTGGACCGTCCGCCTCACCGTTGCCAGCACGATCATCCGCGCGCTCGCGTCGGTGAGCGGACCTAAATCATAATCGCCGAATGGTCCTTCCACGGCGAGGCCCGCCGCGCTGCACAGAAGCTCGATCTCTCCGCGGGAGAAGAACCGAAGCTCGGTCCGGTCCACGAGCCGCCGCAGCCGGCCGCCGCGCTCCGCGACGTCATAGATGGAGGTCAGGACCATGATTTCATCCGCAAATGTGACCTCGCGAACAAGCCACTTCGTTACCTCCGCGTCGAGCGCGTCGCACCGCCCGGTCTTTTGGAGCACTGGCGTGCCGTTCGGCGGATCGAGGAGCGACGGGAGGTTCGCCAGATCGAGCACCAACGCCCCGCCCGGCGCGAGCTTTCGCGCGACGTCGCCAAGAAGGGCCCGCTGTGTGGCCGGATCCTGGACGAGGCCGAACGCATCGAGGGCAAGGACGACGAGCCCAAAGGGCCCGTCGGGCAGCCCGTCAGCGATGTCCGCCTCTACCAGCGTGACCTGCGCGTCTACCCCGCGGAGGCGCTGGCGCGCCCGCTCCAGCATGGACGGAGAGTTATCCAGTCCGACAACGGTGAAACCCGCAGCGGCGATCGGCGCCAGAACTCGCCCGCTGCCGCACGCCAGCTCGAGCACCGGCCCGCCGGTCCGCCGCGCTATCGCTCCGAACAGCCCAACGTCGTCGAAGAACTCATCGTGCTCCCAGTCGTAGAGCGCGGTCAGATCGCTCAAACGGCTGTCCGTCGCTGACCCCCGATCATTCGCGGCTCCCCCGACGGTCTCCCGTCGCGTACCGGAACAGGATCTCGAGGAACAAAAATCCAGCCACGATAAAAATGAAGTATGCGGCCGTCAGCACCCGTAATGACTGGAGCCAGAGGGCAAACTCAATGACGAATGCCAGCCGCATGCCCCAGCCGAGTTGAGCCACGGCTCGCGGCCGTCCTTCTCCAGCATGGCGCGCCCGAGACTGATATTGCGCCCCGACGAAGGCGACGGATCCGGCCAGCGCGACAAACCCCGACGCATAGAAGATCGCTTGCGTCGTCGAGGAGACGGGCAGGAAGAAGATGACGTACAGGAGGAGACCCCACCCAGCCGCTGTGAAGAGGAAGAGGCCGGTCTCGGCGAAGCGGTCTGCCATCAAACCCCCGCGTAGCACAGCAGTATAATCGTTCGGTCCACTGCGCTCGCCTCTGGAGTGAATCTTGACGAATCAGCGGAACAACGTCTTCGTCTTCCTCATTGCCGTTCTCGCCGTCATGAGCCTCATCGTCGTCTGGCCGCAGAACCCAACGAACTATCTGCCCGCGATCGTTCCGTGGCCCCACAGCGAGGGCATCCACATCGACCTGCTGGACTTTCACCGTCAGGGCTTCCGTCTCGGATTGGACCTCCAGGGCGGCACGCACCTCGTCCTCCGCGCCGACACGAGCAAGGTACCTGCAGGCGAGGACGTCAACAGCGCCGTCGACGGCGTCGCCGACGTGATCGGGCGCCGAATCAACGCGTATGGCGTGGCCGAGTCTATCGTGCAGAAGCGCGGAACCGACCGCATCATCGTCGAGCTGCCGGGCATTCGTGACATCGAGGAGGCGAAGAACCTCATTGGGAAGACTGCTCAGCTCGATTTTCGCGAGCAGAAGACGGTCGACGGCCAGCAGCAGTGGGTCATTGCCACGGCGACCGGGTCCGACAACACGGAGAAGGAGCTGACCGGCAAGTACTTCAAGAAGGCGTCGGTCGGATTCGATCGGCAGACGAACAAGCCGGAGATCGAGTTCGAATTCGACAGCGAGGGAGGCAAGCTCTTCGGCGAAATCACGAATCGCCTCAAGGGGAAGCAGCTCGGCATCTTCCTGGATGGCCAGCCCATCTCCACCCCCACCGTCCAGGCGCAGATCACGACCAATGGGCGCATCACGGGCAACTTCACCCTCAATGAGGCCAGGGACCTCGTCATTCAGCTCAACGCGGGCGCCCTTCCGCTGCCCGTGAGCATCGAGGAGGAGCGCACCGTTGATGCGACCCTCGGCGCCGACTCGGTGCACCGAAGCGTCATCGCGGGCGAGATCGCGCTGCTGGTCGTCGCGCTCTTCATGATCCTGTACTACCGCATGCTCGGGATCGTAGCGGTGGGCGCGCTGCTGGTCTATACGCTTCTCGTGCTCGCCGTCTTTAAGCTCATTCCCATTACGCTCACGCTGGCAGGAATCGCCGGGTTCATCCTCTCCATCGGGATGGCGGTCGACGCCAACATCCTGATCTTCGAGCGGATGAAAGAAGAGCTTCGCAATGGAAAGACGGTCGGCGCTGCCATTGACGCGGGATTCAGTCGGGCGTGGCCGTCCATTCGAGATTCGAACTTCTCGACCCTCATTACCTGCGGGATCCTCTACTGGTTCGGGTCGAACTTCGGCGCCAATATCGTGATGGGGTTCGCTATCACCCTCGCCATCGGCGTGGCGGTGAGCATGTTCAGCGCCATCGTCGTGTCGCGCAGCTTCCTTCGCATCATCGTGGGCCGCCGGGCGACGCTCAATCCGGGCCTGTTCGGCATGCCGGCGCCGCGGCCTCAGCTCGAGCCCGCAGGCTTCAGGGCTTAGCCGCCGTGTACGACCTTGTCAGCAAGCGATATCTCTTCTTCATCATTTCGGCCATCGTCATCATTCCAGGCGTAATCTCCCTCGTCCTTCCGGGGGGCCTTCGTCCCGGAATCGACTTCACCAGCGGCTCCATTATGACGTTCAAGTTCGACAACCCGGACACCGATCAAGCCTCGGTTCGCCAGGCGTTCGCCGACCTGAACCACCACGAAGCGATCGTGCAACGTGCCGAGGATGGCACGTACATCGTCCGCACGACGCCCCTCGCGCCCGAGACGCGTGACGACTCCGGAAATGTCACCACGCCGTCAGAGCGCCAGCAGATTCAAGACGCCCTGACCCAGCGGTTTGGAGCGGTCACCGTGTTGAGCTTCGATCAAGTGTCGCCGATCGTGGCGTCGGAGATCATCCGCAATTCCATCCTCGCCGTCGGCGCTGCCTGCATCGGGATCCTCCTGTACCTGTCGTGGGCATTTCGCCATGTGAAAGAGTCGTGGCGCTACGGCGTGTGCGCCGTGGTCGCGCTGGTCCACGACACGTTGGTGGTGGTCGGAATCTTTTCGATTCTGGGCCGGCTATTCGAGATCGAGCTCGACTCCCTCTTCATCACCGCGGTCCTCACGGTGATCGGTTTCTCCGTCCACGACACGATCGTGGTATTCGACCGGCTGCGGGAGAACTCCGTACGACACCAGGGTGAGCCATTCGAGGACGTCGTCAACCACAGCTTGATGCAGACGATGGGTCGGTCTGTGACAACCTCCCTCACGGTGCTGCTCACGCTCTTCACGCTCTGGCTTTTTGGAGGCGTAACGATTCGCAACTTCGTCCTCGCCCTCCTCATCGGCATTACGACGGGGACGTACTCCAGCATCTTCAATGCCAGCATGCTGCTCGTAGTCTGGGAGAAGGGCGAGATCGGCCGCCTGTTTGGCCGATCCGGTGCGCGCCAGCCAGCCCTCGGTCGGGCCTGAGGAGACGCTTCCGCTGACCCCGCCGGCCGGCGCGCTCGCGATCAGCGAGGCCAGCCGATCGTCAAAAGGAACGCCGCCTCTTCGGTCGCTTCAACCCAATGCGGAACGCCCGCGTCCAGGGCGGCGATCTGCCCTCGTGACAGATCGATGCGTTCCCCGAGCGCGCTGACGGTCACGCGCCCTTCCAGGGTGTGGATCGTCAACGGCCCCTCGGTCTCGTGCTCGTCGAGGCGCGCGCCGGACTTCAAGATGGCGAGCGTCACGTGGAGGTGTGGCTCCTTCACAAGGGTTTTGGCATTGCGGTCCCCACGGAGCCAGCTTTCCTCGCGCCGGAGCCGGTCTAATTCCTCCTGCAGGTCGAACCGCAGCGCCATCCCAGAGAGGCGTTGGGCGGGACGCTGCGGGCTATCGCTCGTCTGTCCAGGCGGCTGGTGGCGCTGTTCGATGTTCGCCATGGCGGTACTCCAGTTCGATGCGGGGCTTCGCGATCTTTACGTCAATCATAGCCGTCCTGGAGATCACGGCGGAAGAGGGAGTTCCGGGGCGCACGATCGCGCTTTAGGTCAGGTCCGACCAGCGCGGGTCGGACTGAACGCGCTCGACCAGCTCTTTGAGGCGTTCGGCGCTCGCGCGGCTGCAGACCAGAAGAGCGTCCGGCAGATCAACGATGACGAGGTCGTCGACCCCCAGGGTGAACACCGGCTTGTGCTCCCCGATCACCAGCGTCCCGCGCGTGTCGATGCCAAGGTGCTCACCCTGGACGACGTTGCCCGCCGGGTCCTTGGGCGCGATCTCCATCAGCTCGGCCCAGCTTCCCACGTCGCTCCAGCCGAATGTGGACGGGATCGTCGCGATCCGCTCCGCGCGCTCCATGATCCCGTAATCGATGGTCTCCACGCGAATGGTCCCGTAGCGATCCCGCAGCGTTTCGGCCTCGCTTCGCGTCCCGATGGCCTGCTGGATGCGGATGAGCGCGTCCGCGATATCCGGCAGGAGTCGTGCGTATTCGCGAAGAATGACGTCGACGCGCCATACGAACATGCCCGGGTTCCAGACGTACCCTGCGCGGATGAACTGTTCGGCCGTGGCGCGGTCGGGCTTCTCGACGAATCGAACGGCGCGGAACGCGTGGCGGCCGTGAAAGAGGCCCATGGGTTGACCTACCTGGATGTATCCCATACCCGTGTGGGGATGGGTCGGCCGAATCCCCAGCGTGACGAGCCAATCATCGGACTCCGCCACCTCGAACGCCGCGGTGAGACAGGCGCCGAACTCGTCGGCGTCGGCCACAGCCGCGTCGGAGTGGAGGGACGCCATGGAGGCCGCTGGGTCCCGGTGCGCAATGTGCGCGGCGGCGAGGCCGACGGCCGCGGCCGTCCCGCGACGAGTCGGCTCGACGAGGATGTTCTCCGTGGGAATCTCGGGAAGCTGCGCGCGCACGTCTTCCGCGTGGCTCGCCTCCGTGACGACGAGGATCCGGTCCGGTGAGGCGACGGATGAGACGCGGTCTACCGTCGCCTGAATCAGCGACCGCGCGCCGACCAGCGAAAGAAGCTGCTTCGGACGGCGCGAACGGCTGAGGGGCCACAGCCGCGTTCCGCTTCCGCCCGCCAGAATGGCAACGTATCGGCTCACGCCCTGTGCCCAGCAGTCATCGAAGCGCGAACCCAGTCGACGGTCCGCGCCAGGCCGTCCTCCAGCGCCGTCGTCGGGCGCCAGCCCAGCTCATCCCGCGCGCGCGCCGCGTCGAGCGCGATTCGATAGACCTCGCCAGGCCTGGCCGCGGCGTATGCCGGGGCGCCCGCGTACCCGGTCAGACGACGCAGGTGATCGGTGAGGGCGTTGACGGTGAGGGCCACGCCGGTCCCGATGTTGAAGGTGCGCCGACTTCCGCGATCGAGAGCCAGCACGTTCGCCTCGGCGATGTCGGAAACGAAGACGAAGTCGCGTGCTTGCTCGCCATCCCCAAAGATCGTTGGCTGGCGCCCTTCGAGCATCAGGCGGGAAAACAGCGCGACGACCTGACCCTCCTCCGTATAGGGATGCTGGCGTGGCCCATACACGTTGGGATAGCGAAGAATCGTGAAGTCCATCCCCAGGACCCGTCCAAACGTCTCGAGGTACACCTCTCCCGCGGCCTTCGAGGCCCCATACGGGCTCAGCGGCCGAACGGGGTGCGTCTCGTCGCACGGGACGACGTCCGGGTCTCCGTAGATCGCGCCTCCACTCGACGCGAAAATGAATTTCCTGACGCCGGCCCGCGCGGCCTCGTGCATCAGCGCGATCATGCCAACCACATTGACCGCCGCATCCTGAGACGGATTTTCGACGGATTGGCGCACGTCGGCATGGGCGGCGTGGTGATCGACGATCTCCGGTCGCACCTCGCGGATCAGCGCGCCGACATCTGGTGAAGCGATGTCCATCTCCACCAGGCGGGCGCCGGCCGGAACATTCTCGCGCCGGCCCGTCGAGAGATTGTCGACGATGATCACGTCGTGGCCGAGCTGGAGGAACCGCTCTGCCACATGCGAGGCGATGAACCCCGCGCCGCCGGTGACGAGAACACGCATGCTACGGCTGGGCGGACGGCGCGGGAGTCTGCGCCGGGTCGGCCGTCAACTCCTCGATCCCCAATGTCTCACACCGCGCCACGCAGGCGCGAATAAATCCGCGAAACAGCGGATGGGGTCGATAGGGCCGCGATCGAAACTCCGGGTGGAACTGGCTGCCGACCATCCACGGATGGTTCACGATTTCGGAGATTTCAACCAGGCGTCCATCCGGCGACAAGCCCCCGAACCGCATTCCTGCGCGCTCGAACGGGCGCCGGTACTCGTTGTTGAACTCGAAGCGATGGCGGTGTCGCTCGAAAAGGATCGGCTCGCCGTAGGCCGCCAGAGAGAGCGAACCGGTCTGGAGCTGGCACGGATACAGGCCCAGTCGCATCGTCCCGCCCTTGTCGGGCAGGTCGCGCTGCTCGGGAAGGAGATCGATCACCGGATCAGGGGTGAACATGTTGAACTCGGTGCTGTTCGCATCTTCGAGTCCCAGCACGTTTCGCGCAAACTCGATCACCATGATCTGCATCCCGAGACACAGCCCCAGGTAAGGAACCCCGCGCTCTCGCGCGTACCGCGCCGCGGTGATCATCCCTTCGACGCCGCGGTGACCGAACCCGCCCGGCACGACGATCCCATCCAATCCGTCGAGCACGCGCTCGCCGCCGGGGACTTCCAGGTCCTGAGAGTCGATCCATTCGATCTCGACGGCGCGCCGGAAGTCCCAGCCGGCGTGGTACAGCGCCTCGCGAACACTGATGTACGCGTCGTGGAGCTCCATGTACTTCCCGACGAGCCCCACGCGCAGGTGACCCTCCGGATGCGCGACGCGTTCCAGAAACGTTCGCCAGTCCCCCAGTTCTGGCGCTCCGGCGTCGAGGTGCAGCCGCTCGACGATGAATTCGCCGAGGCCGGCTTCTTCCAGCATGATGGGGACCTCGTAGATCGAGTCAACGGTGGGCACCGGAACCACCGCTCGGCGCTCGACGTCGCAGAACAGGGCGATTTTGTCGTTCAGCTCGGACGGTACGGGGAAGTCTGAACGGCACAGGATCGCGTCCGGCTGAATGCCAATGCTGCGCAGCTCCTTCACGCTGTGCTGGGTCGGCTTGGTCTTCAGCTCCTTTGAGGCCGCAACGTACGGTAGCAGCGTGAGGTGAATGTAAAAGGTGTTCTCGCGCCCGAGGTCCAGGTGCATCTGCCGAACGGCCTCGAGGAACGGAAGGCACTCGATGTCGCCCACCGTGCCGCCGACCTCGACGATGACGACGTCGGCACCGCTCTGCTTGGCAGCGCGTCCGATGCGATCCTTGATCTCATTGGTGATGTGGGGAATGACTTGAATGGTCCCGCCCAGGAAGTCGCCGTGGCGCTCCCGCCCGATGACGGCGGAATACACCTGCCCCGTCGTCACGTTTGACATCCGCGAAAGGCTGAGATCGATGAAGCGCTCGTAGTGGCCCAGATCGAGATCGGTCTCCGCCCCGTCATCGGTGACGAACACTTCGCCATGCTGGTACGGGTTCATGGTCCCGGGGTCGACGTTGATGTACGGGTCGAGCTTGACCACCGACACGTGGATGCCGCGGCTCTTCAGCAGCCTGCCAATGGACGCGACCGTGATGCCCTTCCCCACCGAGGACACAACTCCGCCGCTCACAAAGATGTACTTCGCCACGTTCGATCTCCATTCCCGATCGGCGGTTCTCGGCTCGCGCCCGATCGAAGCCTCTATCGACTCAATCCCGCCAGTACCGGCGCGACAGCCAGCGACGGCAACATATTTCCGACACGAATGCGCGCGATGTTCAAAATGTTCAACCCCAAGCCGAGAATCAGCAAGCCGCCCACGGATGTCATCGCCGAGATCATCTCCGTGGTGAGATGGTCGCGGAGCAGCCCAGCGCCGAGCGTAAGGGAGCCCTGGTACACCAAGACGGTGACGGCCGCGAGGAGGACGCCCCAGCCGAGGCTGGACGCCAGGAGCGCCGCGGTAAATCCGTCCAGCGCCGACTTGACCGCGAGCGTCTGATACGCGCCGGTCAGTCCATCCTCGAACGACCCAAGGATTGTCATGGGACCTACGCAAAAGATCAGGCTGGCCGTAACGAATCCCTGGGTGATCTTGCGCCCGCCGGACGCCTCGCCCGGTGATCCCCCGGACATCGCGCTGGGCTCAAACGCGCCCACCTCGCGGCGCGTCGGATCGGCCTCCAGGGCTGAGCTGGGCCCTGCTCTCCCGCTGGCAGTGGCGCGCGCCGCCAGGGCGCTCAATCGGTCGAGCCCGCGCTCGATCCGGAGCAGCTCGCCAATCGCACCCCCGAGAACGACGCTTCCCAGCAGCACGAGCGGGTTGTCGGCTCCAAGGGCGGCGCGCGCGCCGATGGCGAGGGTCGTGAGGCCGACCGCCTGCATCAGGGTCTGGCGTAGGCCAGCGGGCACGCGGCCGCCGACGACCGTGCCGAAAGCGCCCCCCGCGAGCACGGTGCCCACGTTGAGGAGGGTGCCGGTCACACACTGCCCTCGATCACAAATGGCGCGGAATTGGCGGGTCCGCGGACGCTTCGGCAATTGTAGCAACCGGGGGAGTCGCACCGGCGCCGATCCCACCGTCCGCGATGAGACCGTTCTCGTGACAGCGCGACATACTCAGCGTTTGGAGGGGGACGTACGTGTCGCCAGAGCGTCCATCACGAGCTGGAGCACCCGCTCGCCCACGTCGGCCACGCCGAGTGTCGCGTCGACAACGCGCCACCGATCTGGCTCCGCCCGCGCCAGGTCGAGGTACGCCGCCCGGACGCGCTCTTGAAATTGGCGCCCTTCGTCCTCGAATCGATTCCACGCTGCGGGCAGGTGCAGCTCCTCGAAGAACGAGAACTGGCTGGGCCCGTCCGCGGCTGCCTTTGTCGACGCCGCGAGACGGCGAAGACCGGCCGCAGGCGGCAGGTCGAGCAGCACGGTCAGATCCGGGGCGAGTCCGCCCGTGGCGACGGAGATCAGCGCTTCCAGATCTTCGGCCGGTAGCCCGCGCCCCGCGCCCTGGTACGCGCGCGTCGAGTCCGCGAATCGGTCGGCCACGACGATGGCGCCGCTTTCCAGCGCCGGACGAATCACTTCCGCGACGAGCTGGGCCCGACAGGCGGAGAAGAGGAGCGCTTCTGCACGGGGATCGATCGACACGCCGCCGCGATGGACAAGAAGGGCACGGATGTGCGTCCCGAGATCGGTTCCGCCCGGCTCGTGAACGGCCACGACCCGGCGCCCGCCTTCGCGGAGCCGGTCGACCAGCAACGCCGCCTGCGTCGTTTTACCGGCGCCGTCCGGCCCCTCGATGGAGATGAACACTACGGGGCCTCGGGTTGATAGATCATGACCCGCCGATGCGGCTCCCGACCCGTGCTTCGGGATGCGAGGTTGTATCGATCGGCAATTTGGTGCTGGAGCCGACGGATGTACGCGTTCTGCGGAGCAAGCTCCACGGCCGGTTGGTCCTGGTTAAGCACGTCATGCACCGCGTCTTCCGCCTCTTGCAGCGCATCCGTGGTGCGATGCGGGGATGTGGAGTGCATGAGCTTCTCCATCCCCTCGAGGATCTGCGCGCCGGTGTTGCTCCGCAGGACGTAGACCGGCACGCCGGACGCCTCGGCATCTCGCAGTGGCTGTGGCTTTCTCCGGTAGTAGTTCTTCACGGTGATGACGACGTCCGCCTGGTTGACATCATTGGACAGGACCACCGGAGCTTGAATCTCGTGGACTGCCTGCTCGAGACGCGATCGATTGACGCCGAATGGGAAGATGCGGAGCGGCTTTTGGCGCAATGGCGCGGCCTCGGCGGCCGGCGTGCGCTCGGCGGCGGGCTCCGGCGCGCGAATCGAGGGCTCCTCGCGCGAAGGCCGAGATCGATACTCCTTGGCATACCCGGCGCGCCCGTCGTCGATCTGCCAGTAGTCCGTCCCTCTCCGCGCGCCCCGCCCGCCCCAGCCACGGGCCGCCCCCCGGTCTCGATCGATCGACGGGACGAGGGAGAAGGGCGGAGGAACACCCTGCTCGGTCCGAATTCGACCGTGCTCATCGCGAAAGCGAATGATCGGCGCGACCGGATCGCCGCGCAGCAGCGAATCGACGACGTCCGCGATGTTCTCGTGGACTGCGACGCGCTCCCGCTCCTGGATCTCGACCAGCACGTCGAAGGTCGGGGGCGCTTTGCGCTCCAGAACCGACTTTTGCGTTCCGCGGCGCCGTGCCTCCTCGTCGCCTAGCGTGACGGTCTGAATCCCACCGATCAAGTCCGACAGCGTGGGGTTCATGATGAGGTTTTCGAGCGTGTTGCCGTGGGCAGTGGCGACGAGCTGCACCCCGCGCTCCGCGATCGTCCGCGCTGCCGCGGCCTCCAGCTCGTTCCCGATTTCGTCGATCACGATGACCTCGGGCATATGGTTTTCCACAGCCTCGATCATGATCTGGTGCTGCATCGAGGGCGTCGGAACCTGCATGCGACGCGCCCGTCCGATGGCCGGATGCGGAATGTCTCCATCCCCCGCGATCTCGTTTGACGTGTCGACGATGACGACGCGCTGCTTGAGATCGTCCGCGAGGACGCGCGCGGTCTCGCGAAGCATTGTGGTCTTGCCGACGCCGGGCCGCCCAAGAAGGAGGATGCTTCGGCGGCTCTCCACGATGTCCTGAATGATGGCGACAGTGCCGAACACGGCGCGGCCAACGCGTAGCGTCAGCCCCACGATCCGGCCCGATCGATTCCGGATAGCGGAGATTCGGTGCAGGGTGCGCTCGATGCCCGCGCGATTGTCGTCGCCGAACGCGCCGATGCGCTGGATCACGTAGTCGAGGTCGTCCTGGGTCACCGGGCGATCGCTGACAATCACCTCGCGGCCGGGGAACCTGGCTTCTGGCTCGCGCCCCAGGTCGAGAATCACCTCGAGCAAGTCCGGCGTGAGAGCGTGCCGGTCCAGAGGCTCTCGGATGTGGGGAGGAATACCCGCAAGGAGCGCGTGTAGGTCGTCGACGACGACCCGCTCGCCGCTCCGACTTCCCGTGTAAGCCATCAGCTCCTCCCCATCAGCCGTCGGTTGGCTTCCCACGCGTGACAGTAGTGCCTGCTACGCAGTGGCCTGCGCGGCCGCGCCGCTCGGCTGCGCGAGGCGGGGGGCGAGTTGTCGAACCCAGATGGTATACGCCGCTCCGCTGCGAAATCCTTCCTGTTCCAATGCGTTTCGAATGCCCGCATGATATTCTCGCACATCCGCGAGAACGGGAACCTTCGCGCTCATCTGCGACAGGGCGTTTCGGATCATCTGCGGGGTGTAGCTCTCGTACAGCGGATGCACGAGCATCTCCAGATACTGGCTTCGCTGGCCGAACGAGAGGCGCATCCACCCGATAATTCGCGACCCGAGCTCCCAAACGAAATCCTGGCGGCTCCCCAGTACGCTCGGCGTCCAGACCTTTCGGCCACGATAGAGGGCTTTCCACTCGCCGTACGTCATCGCCTCGGCGGCGCGAACCGGGGCCGGAACGGCGGCGCAGTAAAGCTGAAACACGCCTTGCTCGTCGGAGGTGAGTCGCGGGCGGGCCGGCAGTGCGTCTGGCGCATCCTGGCGGAACCCGGGCTCCAGCCGGTAGGTGGCCGCGTCGCTGTAGCGCTCGAAGCCCGCCCTGCGCGCGGCGTCGGCTCCCAACCCCTCCGGCGGTGTCTCGAGAAACACTCGTCGCCCTCGCGCGTTCCGCGCGCATTCGCAGGCCCATCCCAGGAGGTCCACAGCGGCTCCGACACTTGGCGCGACGAGCTGCTCGATGTCCCAGACAACCCCGGTCGCGCGCGAACGCGCGATGACCATGCCGGATACGTGGCCGTCGTCTCGGGCGACTCCCATCCGCCGGTCTCCCGCGTAGCTCACCATGAGTCCGGAGAGCAGACGAAGGAAAGTAGGGTGGCGGTTCTCCGGCGGCGCTTTCGGCCATGTGTGGGCCGTGAGCTCGGTACCTTCGATCCGGTGCAGGAGCCCGATGGTCACGCCGTCGATCGCGCGCATTGCGTTCACCATTCTGTCGCCTCGTGGGGATCTCGGAGGCTAGATCGCCGGTGAGCGATGCGCGTTCGGAGCGGCTTCGACGCCCCGACTTCGTCCGCCGACCCCGGTGGGTTCGGCCTCATGACTCTCCTGCTGTTCACGATTTGACTTTAGACGGGCGACCAGGTCGAGAAAATACCGATGGATGCGTGTGTCAGGCGTGAGCTCCGGATGAAATGCGATTCCCAGCACCGCGCCCTGTTTCACGGCGACGATTCGTCCGTCCTCGATCCGGGCGAGGACTTCAACGCCCTCGCCCACCGATTCGACCACGGGAGCGCGAATGAACACGGCGTGGACGGGCTGGTCGCCGACGGCGGGAAATACAAGATCTTGCTCGAAGCTGTCCACCTGACGACCAAAGGCGTTTCGTCGAACGGAAACGTCAAGGCCCTCGAGCCCTGGGATCGGTTCGCCATCCACCCGCTTTGCCAGAACGATCATCCCAGCGCAGGTACCGAGCACGGGGAGGCCACGCGCGATCGCATCGCGGAGATCCGGCTCGAGACCGAATTCGGTCATGAGGAGGCGGATCGTGGTGCTTTCACCGCCGGGAATGACCAGTCCGTCGAGCCCGTTCAGGTCCTCTGGCCTGCGGACTTCAACAGTCTCGGCTCCGAGACGGGCAAGGACTTCGCGGTGTTCTCGAAAGGCGCCCTGGAGAGCGACGACCCCGATGCGCACGGCGTCACCAGCCACGCGTCGCGAGAACCTCCTCCGGGCGGAGCGTTGACAGGTCGATTCCACGCATGGGCTCTCCCAGTCCACGCGACACTTCGAGAATCACGTCCGGATCGTTGTAGAAGGTAACGGCGCGAACGACCGCCCGAGCCCTCGCCTCCGGGTTCTCCGACTTGAAGATGCCCGAGCCGACGAAAACGCCTTCGGACCCGAGCTGCATCATGAGGGCAGCGTCGGCTGGAGTCGCGACGCCTCCAGCGGCGAAGTTGACAACGGGAAGCTTTCCCGTGCGCGCGACCTCCTGTACCAGCTCGAAGGGTGCGCCGAGGGCTTTCGCCTCGGCCATCAGCTCATCGTCCAACATGCCGTGGAGCTTTCGAATCTGGGCCATCACGGTGCGTACGTGCCGTGTCGCCTCTTTGATGTCGCCGGTGCCGGCCTCGCCCTTGGTTCGGATCATCGCGGCGCCCTCGCCGATGCGCCGTAGCGCTTCACCGAGGTCTCGCGCTCCACAGACGAAGGGCACGACGAAGCTATGCTTGTTGATGTGGTGCTGCTCGTCGGCCGGCGTCAAGACTTCGCTTTCATCGATGTAGTCGACGCCCAACGACTGGAGCACCTGGGCTTCGACAAAATGGCCGATTCGGCACTTGGCCATAACGGGAATAGTGACGGCGTGCATGATGTCTTCGATGATGCGCGGATCAGCCATGCGCGCCACGCCACCCGCCGCTCGGATATCGGCCGGGACGCGCTCCAACGCCATGACGGCGCACGCGCCCGCCTCTTCGGCGACCTTTGCCTGGTCCGGAGTCACCACGTCCATGATGACACCGCCCTTGAGCATTTCCGCGTGGCCTGTCTTTACCGTAACTGTTCCGCGCTCCATCGAGACCTCTCGTGTTCGCTTCATCCACCAAGTGTGCGTGACTGAACAATTCTACACTGGCACTGGGTGACCAGCAATTGATGGGTTATTGCGTTCTTCCGGTCAGTCAGTTCGGCTGTTGACACGGTGGGAGGGCGAAGGTAGAATGCGTCGGTCAAAAGAGGCGCAGTGAAGTGCGCCCACCGCGTGACGTGTGAAGAATCCATTTCTCGTCTCGTCTTCCGCCGACGGCGGCGCAATGCTCGCGGCGAAGAAGGTCCTGGTCCCGGTCAACGGGAACGGCACCGACGAAACCATCGTGGGGCTTGCGTCGCTCACCGCGAAACGCAACAAGGGTCGCGTCTACGCGATCCACGTGATCCAGGTCAGCCGCACCCTTCCGGTTGACGCGGACCTCGTTGAAGAGCGCGAGCGCGCGGACGCCATCCTGGACAACGCCGAGCGAACCGCGGAGCAATGGGGTCAGGAGATCGAGACGGAGATCCTGCAGGCGCGAGACATCGGCACGGCGATCGTCGAGGAGGCTATCGAGTCCCATGCCGACCTCGTGGTGATCGGAGTCCAGTACAACGCGGCCCTGGGCGAGTTCGACCTCGGGAAGACAGCGATGCACGTTCTGCGGTACGCGCCGTGCGCTGTGTGGCTCTGTCGTCAGCCCATCGCTGGTTGAGGCGCTGAGCGCCACAAACACTTGCAAAGGACGGGCCTGCAATGTTCGTCATCATTATGGGTTGCGGTCGCGTCGGTGCGCGGGTTGCCACAAGCCTGTCGCGAGCGGGCCACGAGGTGACCGTTCTCGACCTCTCCCCAAATGCGTTTCGCCGACTGGATCCCTCGTTCAACGGCGTCACCATGGTGGGGAACGGCATCGACGTGGACGTTCTGCGGCGAGCCGGAATCGAGCGAGCAGATGCCTTCGCGGCGGTCACGCAAGGCGACAATCGGAACGTGATGGCCTCACAGATCGCTAAGCACGTCTTCGGCGTCGGCAAGGTCGTAACGCGCATATACGACCCACTTCGACAGGAAACGTATGAAATGCTGGGAATCCAGGCGATCTCCCCGACCGTGATCGGAGCAGATCGATTCCTGGAGATCCTCGACCCGAGCCTGCCAACCTCCGGCCGCTGACACATCTCGAAGGAGTCCACGCGGTCTAGAGCGTTTCCGACTCAAAGGATGGACTCGAGGTGCGAGGATGTTCATTATCGTAGCCGGTGGCGGGAAGGTCGGCTATTACCTCGGAAAAGAGCTCGCTGAGCAGGGCCACGAGGTGGTCATCATCGAGCAGGATCAACGCCGGGCGGCCGAGATCGAAGCCGACCTAGGTAGCATCGTGATGGTGGGCGACGCGGCCGAAACAACCGTATTGGAACAGGCTGGAGCCGCTCGAGCGGACCTGGTAGCCGCCGTGACTGGCGACGACGAGGACAATCTCGTCATCTGCCAGGTGGCGAAGGTGCGCTTCCACTCGGGGCGAACGATCGCGCGGATCAACAATCCCAAAAACGCCGATATCTTCCAGCGGTTGGGGATCGACGACACGGTCAGCGCGACAGACGTCGTGCTGTCTGTCATCGAGCAAGAGATTCCGCGACAGCACCTGGTCCCGTTGCTCCGGCTTCGCAACACCGATGTCGAGATTGTCGAAGCCGTCATCGGCCAGGGATCCGCCATCGCCGGTCACCGCCTGCGGGAGATCGCGCTGCCCTCATCTTCCAGCATCGCGGTCATCATTCGCGATGGCAGCGCCATCTTTCCAAAGGCGGACGATCCGGTGCTCTTCGGCGACCACGTCATCGCCTTCACGACCAGCGAAAGCGAAGCTGACCTGCGCAGCGCCCTGCTGGGAGATTAGGGCTTTCGCTCGTGGTTCCCGTACGGACGCGCTCGGCGATTCTCGCGTAAATCGAGCGGCCGTGGGACGCTCAGACCATCCCTTGCGGCTGCGCTGCCGGCGCTGCGATGGCGACCTCGCCGATGAACTTCCGCCAGGTTTCGTTCCCGTCCAGATAGTGCTGGAACAGGTACTGCGGCGTCGCCTTGGGCTCGAACGGACTGCGCCGAAGAGCCATCTTCGCCTCTTCGACGGTCTTCCCGCCCTTTCGATGGTTGCAGCTCCTGCAGGCGCTCACCAGGTTCTCCCAGTGGTGCCGGCCCCCCCGGTGCTTCGGCACCACGTGATCGAGCGTCAGGTCCTTTGATCGAACACCGCAGTACTGACACGTGTGCTGGTCGCGGAGGAAGATCTCACGCCGCGTGAGGCGCACCCGCGGACGCGGACGCTTGATGAGGTGATTCAGGCGAATGACGGACGGAACGCGCCATTCGCGAGTTGGGGAGCGCAGGACTAAGCCATCCACCTCGAGGACTTCGGCTTTTCCGCCGTCGACGAGTACCAACGCGCGCCGGGGATGGCAGATGTTGAGCGGTTCATAGTTTTGATTGAGGACGAGGACCTGCGCCACACAGGCTCCCGGTACGGGGGTTCACTGCCTGAAACCGATTGTATCACCGAGATTTTTGGGAGGCCAACAGTCGCGCTACCAAACGGGATTCGAGAGCACCAATCAGCGCACACGATGTCGGGGGAGATCTCCGAGGTCTAGTCACTCGGCACCCCCCATGCCTCACCGCTTTCCACGCCGGTGATCTCGTTCGCAGACGCGAGACTCTTCAGGTCCACCGGGATGCCAGCCACCATGAGATACACAGAATCTGCCACGCCAGCGAGCTGCTGATTGGCCATGCCCAACAGGTCGCGGAACACGCGGCCCGACTGGTACGACGGCACGATCCCCATCCCAACCTCGTCCGAGACCGCGACCAGGTTGGCCTTCGCCCTGGCCGTAACGCGCAGCAGCTCGTGAATCTCGGACTGGATACGCGAAGAGACGTCGACCATTTCTTCGACCCGGACATCATTCGGGAGATGCTCGCGGTCTCCCGGCTCCGCATCGGCACCGCGCGTGCCCGCCATCAGATGGTTTGAAACGAGCAGGGTCAGGCAATCGACGAGAACCGTGCCTCGGACGATACCCCGCGCGGAGATCGCGTGGGCGAGGGACAGCGGGGCCTCCAGCGTCGTCCACGTGCTCGGCCGCGCAGATCGATGGGCCTCGATGCGCACGCGCATCTCCGCGTCTCCGGGGGTCGCCGTGGCGACGAAGAGAACGGGAGGAGAACGCTGGGCGAGCCGCTGGGCATATGCCGACTTTCCGCTTCGCGCTCCGCCGAGCACGAGGACGACGCGGCGTTCGGGCGAGCGGCTCACGAATTCTGCCGCGAGGCGCGCCATCGGGCCCGCTCGATCGTCATGATTGCCCGTACGTGAGCAACCGCCGCACTGAGCCTCCCCTCGGCGTTGATGACCGTGTACGTGAACTCCGGCTCGCTCGCCATCTCGACCATGGCGTTGGCTAGCCTGCGCTCGAGGTCGTCGTTCGTTTCCGTCCCGCGACTGCTGAGCCGCCGCCGGAGAGCGTCGATGTCCGGGGGGCGAAGAAAAATGCTGACGGCGGTGGGAATCTTCGCGCGCACGCTGCGCGCTCCTTGCACGTCGACCTGGAGAAAGACGTCGCAGCCGCGACTCAGTGGCCCGTACACCTCGGCTTCCGGAGTCCCGTACAGATTTCCCACGATCGGAGGCACCCGGGCGAACTCCAGGAATTCGCCGCGTTCGGCCCGGAGAAGAAATTCGGGCTCCGAGTAAAAGAGATAGTCGACGCCATCCCGTTCGCCCGGCCTCGGCGATCGCGTCGTCGCCGTGATGCAGAAATGGACCGTGGGTTCTTCGGTACGAAGCATTCGAGCAAGGGCAGTCTTCCCGGACCCGGCCGGGCCAGACAGGATGAAGACGAGCCCAGTCCCGGCGCTCGCGCCGTCGCGACGGTCGCTCAACCAACGCCCTCTCGTGAGCACCGTTGGTATACTGCCGGGGGGGTTCGCACGCGTGACCGCCTCCGCATCATCCAGCCGTTTCCGGGAAGGAATCCTCAGGGTTGAGTCTGGACGCCCTTGCGCTGCACGCAATACGGGATGATCTGAATCGAGATGTCCTGGGCGGTCACGTAGATTCCGTCTGGCTCATGAACCCGCACGCCGTCTGTCTCGAGATCTTTGCCGGCAAGAAATGGTTTGTCGTGCTGGCCCCGGATCCGGCCGAGCCTCGCGTTTATGTTACCGCCGAACGCCCGAGGCGGGACACAGAGAGGGTCACGCCGCTCCTCCTTCTCTTGCGAAAGCACGTCCGCGGCGCACGGCTTGTTGAGGTGGAGCAGCCGCGGCTCGAACGCCTGCTCGTCTGTCGATTCAGCACGCGCATCGACGGGGAGCCGCCACGCCGAGTCGAGATGGTCCTCGAGCTCATGGGCAGGCGAAGCAACCTCGTCCTGGTCGACGAGGACGGCGCGATCCTGGACGCTCTGACCCGGCTTCCACCGTCTATCAACCCTTCTCGCCCGCTGCTGCCGCATCTTCGGTACACGCCACCCAAGGGTGAAAACAAGCACGATCCACGGGACCCCGCCCTGGGAACGATTCTCTCCGCCCAGGCGCAGGCAACGGAGGTTGACGCGTGGCGTCACGTCGTGGCGCTCGTATCGGGTTTCTCTCCGATCGCGTCGCGGGAAGTCCTGGCTCGCTGTGCATGCGATCCCGAAGGTCCAGCCAACGCAATTCCAGATTGGGGCGTCGTGGCCGAGGCCATCCGGGAACTCACCGGTCCCGTTGACACCCATGCGTGGAGTCCGACCATCGCGTGGGACGGCGAACACGTTCTCGGCTTCGCCCCCTACCCGCTTCGTCAATTCCCGGACGCGGAAGTTCGCGCGTGCGACACGATGAGCGCGGCGATGACGCAGCTCGTGGATTCCCACCACGGCCGCAAGCCGATGCCCTTCGACCGATTGCGCCAGCCGCTCATCGACGGGATCGCGAGCCGATTGGACGCGCTGCGGCGTAAGCGCAGCAGTCTGGAGCGGTCGCTCGCGATGGCGGACCGCGCCGACGAGCTTCGATCAGCGGGCGAAGCGATTCTCGCGTCCCTACACGAGATTCGAGAGGGCGACGTCGCACTCACCTGGAACGGTCGACGAATCGACCTGTACCCGAATCTAGCTGGCGTCGAAAATGCCCAGGCGTACTTCCGGCAGTACGCCGACGCCCGAGACGCGAAGACGTCCGTTCCGCCCCTCTTGCAGCAAACGGAAACCGAGATCGCCTATCTGGAGGATATGAACATTTATGTAAACGGCGCGCGCGACGAGCGCGAGCTTTCATCCCTTCGACGCGAGCTCGAGGACGCCGAGGTCCTCCGTCCGGCCAAGCCGCGGCCGCTTCCCAAGAATCGGGCGCAGCAGGCGCCAACGCGGGAAGGGATCGTGCGACGGGAGTCCGTCGAGGGAGTGGAGGTGCTGATCGGCGGTAGCGCGGCGGGAAACGATACCGTGACCTTCCGGATGGCCCGGCCGGGTGACCTCTGGTTCCATGCGCGCGGTCGGCCCGGCGCCCACGTGGTACTCCGGACCGCGGGATCACCCATCACGGAGCGTCACATCCTCGCCAGCGCGCGCATCGCCGCTTCGCACTGCGCTGCCGGAGACGACGATCGAATCGAAGTGGATTACGTCGAGCGTCGGTTCGTCCGCCGCGTTCCCGGCCGATTACCGGGACGGGCGACATACCGGAACGCCGCGACCGTCATGGTGTCGCCTGAGCGGCCGGCCGCACCTTTGGTGCGAGACCGGCGCGCCGCTGCGCGGTGAGATCGCCGGAGCGCTCAGGGGCATAGAAGGCTGACGGTGATCCGGGACCGGCCGACCTCGCTCTTCGCGGCTATCAGGAGAGGTTTTTGGAAACTTTCGCCCAGAGCTGCGGCTTTGGCAAGAAACCAACCACCCGGTCCACTTCCTTGCCATTTTTGAACAGGATCATGGTGGGGATGCCTGCGATGCCAAATCGACCGAGAAAGGACCCGTTCGCGTCCACGTCGATCTTGGCGATCTTCAGCTTTCCATCCTGCTCGCGGGCGATTTCCTCGAGTACTGGCGCGACCATTCGACACGGACCGCACCACTCGGCCCAGAAGTCAACGAGTACAGGCTCGGTCGCCTTAAGGACCTCCGCTTCAAACGATTCTTCCGATACATGGACCGGCGCTGCCACGCTCGCCTCCTCTGAACTCTTCGGGCGACAATTCATCGCCGCTTCTGCTTACTCTAACACAGCATCGAGCGCGAACATTCCCGGCATTGGTGCGCCGCTACGGCCGCGACGGCCCGTATGAGCGCGGCCGTATCTCGCGGCGTGCCCTTCCGTGAGCTGGGGACCACGCAGGCGAGCTGGCCCGCCCTGGGAATTTGCGCAGTTGGCGTCATCCTCGTCGGGTTCGCGCCGCCCTTCGGCTTCCTGCTCGGCGCTCTCGTTCTCGTCGGCTGCGCCGTGTCCGCGCCATGGGTCTCCGTTCCTCTGGTCTTGACAACGCTTCCCTTCTCCTTGCACCCGCGTTCCATCGCGGGATTCGAGGTATCGACCACCGAGATCGCCATTATCACAACTTCATGTGCGCTCCTTGTCCGCGAAGGGTGGCGCCGGATTCCGTGGCCGCTCGCTTCGGCCAGTTCAGCGAGCGCGCTTCCCCTCGAATCGGCGACGACCGGATCCATCCGCGCGGCGCGGCCACCTCTCATCGATTGGTTCGTGGCCGCCTTGATCGGGAGCGCCCTGATATCGCTGACCGTGACCGAGTATCCGCGGCAGAGCCTTCGGGAGCTCCGCTGGCTCGTCGTGGAGCCGGTTCTCGTCCTTTCCCTTGCGCGCGCGACCCTTCGGTCGCCGGAGCACGTCCGCCTGACCCTCTGGTCCTTCGTGGCGACCGGCGCTCTCGCCGGCGTGGTCGCGCTCACCGCGATGGCAGCGGCGGGAGATCTCACCACCGCGAGTTCTCGGGCCATGGCGCCCTACCTCTCGCCCAACCAGCTTGGCATGTTCCTGAGCCGAGCGGGAGCCGTTGCCGCGGCAATCGTCTTGTTCGCTGGCCCCAACAACCGCACCGAGCGACGGCTCAGCCTCGCCGCTCTCGCCCCGATTGGGGCGGCTCTGGCCCGCTCGCTATCCCTTGGCGCGTGGATCGGCTTTGGCGTGGCGCTGGTTCTCGAGGCGGCGCTGCGCGGCCGCCGGACGGCGGCGTTGGTCATCGCTGGGCTCGCCCTCATCGGCGCGTTGGCCGTCGCCCTGGCGCCGCGCGACCGGATCTCCGAGCGATGGGACCCCGCCAGCGGCACCGCGCTGAGCCGAGTCCAAATCTGGACCGCTGCGGCGCGAATGATCGCCGACCACCCCATCCTCGGCGTCGGCATGGATAATTTCCTGTACGCCTATCGTGGCGGGTACATGCTCCCCGAATCGTGGCGCGAGCCCAATATCTCCCACCCGCACAACTGGATTATGGATTTCTGGCTTCAGCTCGGTATCCCAGGGCTGGCGGCCTTCGCGGCATCCATGGGATGGACGATCAGTGCGGCGCTCCGCATCGCGCGAGCCGGGGCAGCCTCAATCGATCGCCAGCTCGGGGCCGCGGCGCTCGGCACAACGGCAATTCTGCTCACCCATGGTTTCGTCGACAACAGCTATTTTCTGGTGGACCTGGCAACGCTGTGGTGGGTCATGATCGGGCTCCTGATCGTTCGCGACGCGGATCGTCGCGCTGGCCAGCTGTCAGCACCGTAAAATCACGGGTGCCCCAGGTTTCGCGTCCACGGGAGAACCTTCGTGAAAGCGCTCGTCGCCGGCGGCGCCGGCTTTCTCGGGTCCCACTTGTGCGAACGGCTGCTCCAAGACGGCGCGACCGTGACGTGCGTGGACAACCTCATCACGGGCTCGCGCGCGAACGTCGAGCACTTGGTGTCGCACCCACGCTTCACCTTCATCGAGCATGACGTCACGCGTCCCCTGGACTTCACCGGCGACGTCATCGCCCATCTTGCCAGTCCCGCCAGCCCGAACCCATGGAGCCCCAAGAGCTATCTCGCTCATCCGCTGGAGACCGCACTGGCGAATTCAGAGGGAACGCGTCAGCTTCTCGATCTCGCCTACCGCAATCGCGCAACCTTTCTTTTCGCCTCGACCTCAGAGGTGTACGGCGATCCGCTGGAACATCCCCAGCGCGAGTCCTACTGGGGAAACACGAACCCGATCGGAATCCGATCCTGCTACGACGAGAGCAAGCGATTCGGCGAGTCGTTAGCGATGGCCTACGTCCGAGCCCGCGATGTCGACGCGCGGATCGTTCGGATCTTCAACACGTACGGACCGCGCTGCGATCCGGCGGACGGCCGAGTCATCCCCAACTTCATCAACCAGGCGTTGACAGGCAGGCCCATCACCATCTATGGCGACGGGACGCAGACGCGAAGTCTGTGCTACGTGTCGGACTTAGTTGAAGGGTTGTTTCTGGCCATGACCTGTTCGCAAGCCAAACACGAGGTCATCAACCTCGGGAATCCCGAGGAGCACACCGTGCTCGAATATGCCCGGCTCGTGCGGGACCTGTGCGAATCACGCTCCGATGTCCTCTTCGAGCCCTTGCCGGCAGATGACCCGACGCGGCGTCAGCCGGACATTGCAAAAGCGCGCCGCCTCCTCGACTGGAGCCCGCACGTTCCGCTGCGCGATGGCCTCCGCCAAACGATCGCCTGGTACCGGGCGCAGATCGAGCGCGCCGAGCTTGCGCGAATGCCAGATCACGAGGGCCGACCGGGGTGATCGGCGCGGCGCGGGCGCCTCTACCCATAC
>DASRDP010000114.1 GCA_035652535.1 Chloroflexota bacterium | reverse complement strand
TCGGCGGATCAAAGGGCCACCATTCCCGATAGCGCTCCATCCCCGCCCCCGATGCGAACTGCGCCGATTCATACAGCGCCGCGACGTACCGTGCATAGCGCTCCCGCCCGGGGTGTATAGGATCTGTCGGTCCCCGCACAGATTGACTTTCTCTCCCCCACGTGTTACCAGTGACCCTGTGCAATGAACGCGTTCCCAAATCCGTAAGGGGAAAACGATATGGCACGCGCAGAGACCATAAAGGGGACTGACGAGCGATGGGGCGAGTACGGCGCCGACAACTACGCCGACGCGCTCATCGGCTCGATGAAGCTCGGCGGCATCGACCATCTCTTCTTTAACTCCGGGACCGAGATCGGCTTCTACCAGGAGAGCATCGCGAAGGCGGAGGAGCGAGGCTGGCCCACCCCTCGCCTGCTGACCGTACCCCACGAGGCCGCCGCCCTGAACGCGGCCCTGGGCGTCAGCATGGTGACCGGTCAGCCGTCGGCCACGGCCGTGCACGTGGACGTCGGCCTGCAGAACTTCGGCGGCGCGATTCATACCGCCATCCGGGGCTCCTACCCCGTGCTCATCATGTCGGGCGCCGCCCCGCGCGCCTACCCCGAGTCGATGCCCGGGGGGCGCAATAGCGACATCCACTGGGTGCAGGAGCCACGCGACCAGGGGGAGATCGTCCGGCAGTACACGAAGGTCGACCATCGCCTGGAATACCAGGACAACCCCGGCTTGATCGTGAGCCGCCTGCTCCAGGTCGCTATGAGCGAACCCAAGGGTCCGGTCTACATGGCCGTCCCGCGCGAGGTGGCCCTCATCCCCCTGCCGGGGATGGCGCGCTTCCCCACACGCGACGATCTCGGGGTCGCGCGCGCCACGTGGCCGGACCCGGCAGACGCGCGAACGGTCGCCCAATGGCTGATCCACGCCGACAATCCGGGCATCTACGTCGGACGTTCCGGACGTAATCCGCGCTCTGTCGAAGCGCTGGTGCGGCTTGCCGAGTTACTGGCCCTCCCGGTGATGGAGCGCGCCGCCGATCGGCTGAACTTCCCGCGCACTCATCCGTTGTTTGGCACGGGACCGCTGCCCACCGAGGCGGACGTCCTCCTCATTATCGAGTCCCTGACCGCGTACGCGCCGCCAGACCTGCCGCCGCCGACGGCGAAGATCGCGCGGGTCAGCATCGATCCCGTCTACTCGCAGCACAAGACCATCGAGTACCGCGCGGACATGTGGCTTCCCGTCGACGCCGGGGCTGCGGCTCAGGCGATCTACGACGCGGCCACGAGTATGTTGACGAAGAGCGACATGGGCCGTATCGCAGACCGCCGCGCGCGGCTCGAGCAGCGCAAGGCGGCCATCGAGGCGGAGTGCGAGGAGAGCGCGCTCCGCGCCGGCCAGCGCAAGCCGCTCCACCCGCGCTGGGTCGCCTACCAACTCGGAAAGATCCTCGAGCCCGACGCCGTTCTCCTCGACGACTCCCTCAGCAACGGCGTCCACGTTCAAGCGTTTAATAAGCGGAGCCAGCCAGGCACCTATTTCAAGAGCGGCGGCTCGTCAGGCGGCTGGGGCGCCGGCGCGGCGTTCGGCGCCAAGCTCGGGCGACCTGACCGCGATGTCGTGCTCGCATCGGGCGATGGCTTCTTCATGTACGGCAGCCCGATCGAGGCGATGTGGTCCGCGGAGCACTACAAGGCCCCGTTCCTCTCCCTCGTCTTCGTGAATCGGTCGTACTCCACCGGCACCCGAGGGGTGAAGACGACCTTCCCGGATGGGACGATCGTTCGCACGAAGAACTTCGAGGGCGGGGTGTTCGATCCGCCGCCTGATTTCGCCAAGATGGCCGAGGCGGCGAACTGCTACGGAGAGACGGTGCGTGAGCCCGAGGAGGTCGGCCCAGCGCTCCAGCGGGCGCTGGAGCAGACGCGCAAGGGTACACCAGCCCTGGTTGCCGCGTGGCTGCCCACTCTGGTGGAGGAGATGGAGCGCGAGGCCTGATCTGGCATACAACGCCCGGCGCCCCCTCCTCCGGATAGGGGGAGGGGGCGTCCTGTGTCCGAGATGCGTGTTGAAAACGAATTGAACGAGGCGACTCCGGTCGCGAGGCGCGGCCCGCTCGGATCTCTCGCGCAGATCCGCGCCTTTCAGGCGCTCCAGAGCCGCGAGTTCCGCCTCCTGTGGCTGGGACAATTCACCACGGCCATGGGTCAGTGGATGGATCAGGTCGCCCGCGGCTGGCTCCTGTACGATCTCACGGGGTCTCCCTTTCAGCTCGGTCTGGTGGGCGTCCTCCGGATCTTCCCCCTCATCTTCCTCTCCCCCATCGCGGGCACGCTCGCCGATCGCTACGGCCGCAAGACGCAGCTCATCGCTGCGCAGAGCGCAAACGCCGTGGCGAACGCCGTGCTCGGTTTGCTGATCCTCCGGGGCGGCGTCGAGCCCTGGCACGTCTATACGACGGGGCTGATCGCGGCCACGGTGCAGGTGTTCCAGAACCCGGCCCGTCAGGCAATGGTGCCGGAGTCCGTGGATCGCGCGCATCTCACTCACGCCATCGGGCTCAACTCCCTCGCGTTCAACATCAGCCGAAGCCTCGGCCCCGCCGTCGCAGGCGCCATCATCGCCCTCGTGGGCCCCGGCGGGTCCTATCTCGGCCAGGCAGGCGTGTTTCTCCTGTCCACCGTGTGGACGGTCCAGCTCCGGTTACCCAATCGTTCGCCGGCGAGCCGGGCGCGATGGACGGAGCGACCGCCGGAATCTTTCTTTCAGAGCACTGTCGACGGGTGGCGCTACGCCGCCGGTCACACGACCATCCGCAGCGGCCTCACGGTCGCGGTCGTCATCTCCCTCTTTGGATTCTCGGTCAACAGCCTTCTCCCCGTGTTTGCCAAGGACGTGCTGCGCGCGGGGCCAACCGGTCAGGGGCTTCTGCTCACTGCGATGGGGATCGGCGCCGTGGTCAGCGCGTTGCTGGTGGCGTCCATCGGCGACGACCTTCCCAAGGGCGTCGTGATGGTGAGCGGGGTCGCCGTGTACGGGCTCGCGAATGTCGGCTTTTCGGCGTCGCACTGGCTGCCGCTCTCCATGCTCTTGATGCTCGTCGTGGGAAGCTGTAACGTGGCGGCGAACACACTGAACCAGACCGTGCTCCAGGCGGTGTCGGCCCCGGAGATGCGCGGTCGGGTGATGGGCCTCTACCAGCAACAACAGATCCTGATTGCGCTCGGCGGACTCGCCGCCGGAGCCTTCGCGACGCAGTGGGGAGCCCAGAGCACGGTGGCGTGGTTCGGCGTGGCCTGCGTACTCGGGGCAACGGCCGTATTCGTCGCGCTCCCGCACGTGCGCACGATTCGCTAGCTGACCATCGACGACGAGGGGCGGGTTAACACGCTGAGCCTCGCCGACTACAAGCTGCCGACCCAGATGGATGCGGTACCGCTGCGGACGATCCTGGTCCCCACGACGATCGGGCCGGGGCCATTCGGCGCGAAGGCCGTCGGCGAGACTATTAACGCGGGCGTTCATCCGGCGATCGTGAACGCCGTCCGCGACGCCGTCGGGGTTCGCATCAAGACGTATCCCGTGACGGCGGAGCGCGTCTACGATGCGCTGCAGGCGCAGGCGAAAGCGGAGCCAGGAATCAGTCGAACGTAGCGCCCGGATACGCGCTGCGCAGCGGAGTCACTGACCCGCGAGCGCGCCCGCCGAACATGCCGCGCCTACGGCATGCCGAGGCCGAGCCCGAAGTAGTACTGGCCGGTCTTCTCCCACCACACGGGCGACACGACGAGGTGTTGGCTCGCCGTGTGAATATCGCGCATGATCTGCTCCAGAGGGCTGCCCTGATAGATGGGTGTCGTCCCGGCCAGCGCAAACATCATTTCCACGACTCGCGGACACGTCGTGCCGGCGTGGGCGCACGCCAGTCGCCGCCGCGCTTCGAGATCGTCGGGCACGGCGCCGCTGTTCGTGACAGAATCCATCAGGTCACGCGCCACCGCGTAGAGGTACGCCGAGGTCGATTGCAGCATCGCCTCGGCCCGCGCGACTTCCGCATGGATCGTCGACCGCGTGGCCAGCCCCGTCTGGCTCAGGGTCGGCGTCTTCCCTTTGGCGATCTCCACGAACGCGTCGATGGCGGCCCGCGCGATGCCGAGCAGGACCGACGTCAAGGACATGCTGTAGAGCGGCAGGATCCCCAGCCGGTAGAGGGGACCGGCGACCTGGGGTTGCTGGGTAAAGAGCGGAAACGTCCGCCGCGCCGGTACGAACGCGTCCTCGACCGCGAAATCCGTGCTGCCGGTGCCGCGGAGACCGAGGGAGTGCCACGTGTCTAGGACCTCGACCTCCGACGGGCGCACGAACATGGCGTGGAGGTCGGGAGCTCCATCCGGCCCCATACGCGGCGCGTCTCCGTCGAAGATCAGGGCCGTGCTGCTAATCCAGTCGGCGTGGTGGCAGCCGCTCCCGAGCGGCCACCGGCCCGTCAATCGGTAACCGCCTTCCACCGGGATGGCTCGGCCCCGAGGAATGACGGAGCCGGGGAACGTCACGTTCGGGCCGCCGGCGTAGAGCTCCTTGGCGCCATCCGAGGGCGCGTGCGCGGCGAGGACCGCTCCCGTCGCCAGATTGGCAAAGGTCCAGCCGGTTGCCCCATCCACGCGGGCAATCTCTTCGACCGCCGCCATGAATGCCGGAAGTTCGACCTCGTGGCCGCCGAACTCTCGCGGCGCCCACAGGGTGAATAGCTCCGCTTCGCGCAACGCGCGAACGATGGGATCGGGCAAGCGTCGGTCCGCTTCACCCGCGCCGCGATGCTCCTCGACGACGGGAAGGACGTGCGCGAGCTTCTCGCGTATGGATTCGCGGTCGTGCCCAGTCGCTGTGGTCATCTTGACTCCCACTCAGCCAGCGTATCAGGGAATCGCTGGCCACTCATGTCGTTGGCCGCGGTTCGCGGCCGGCGTCATTATGCTTGGCGCTGGCCCGCAAGTCCTTGCGAAGATTAACGCGCTCCGCGCGTTTCACGCGCACGGCGGAAGTCCTGCACTACGTGCATGGAGGTCATGGAATCGGAACGAAGTCGTATGTGTCGGGCCCTTGGATGTTGAGGAATGTGGCTGACTCCGTCCCTGCGTTGGTGACGTGGTGCGGGCGACCGGCTCGGACCGTGTACGTCTGCCCGGGCCCGAGGCGCACCTCCTCGTCGGGGTCGCGCAGGAAAATACGGACCTCGCCCTCGACCACGTACACGATGTCCTGCGCACGCCGGTGAAGGTGCCACGGGATTGACTGGTCCGGTCTAATCTGCAGCTCCTGGAGGCGAAGGTTGGGCCGCTCGACGTAGACCGCCCGCCGCTCGACCTGGTAGGGAGGGACCGAAGACATGGGAAGTTTCTCACGGCAGAGATTGGGGCTCGCGGTTCCAGTATATCGGGGGGGCGCGATCGCATTTTCGTGCGTGGCCGCAGGCGTGATACGATGGTTCACCGATCTTCCATCGGTGGAGGGATGCGTGCGAATCGCGCTGAGCTGCGCCTACGTCCTTGCGACAATCGTCTTCTGCGGGGTCACGCCTCGACCCGTTGTCGCGCAGGAGGCGCCGGCGGATGAGCCGGTCCAGGTGGCCGACGGCGTCTACTACTTCCTGAGCCAGGGCTACATCTCGCTGTTCGTTGTCACTCCCGACGGCGTCATTGCCACCGACCCGAGCGGGCTCGCTGGGCCCGAGCGGCCGCTGGCGTATAAGCGGGCCATCGCTTCGGTCACCGACCAGCCAGTTCGTTACGTCGTGTACAGCCATGACTCGGCGGACCATACGACCGGCGGCGATGTGTTTGCCGACACGGCGACCTTTGTCGGGCATCGCCTCGGCGTGCCGAAGATCGCCGCGCGCAACGATTCCCGGACGCCCGTGCCGACCCTCGTCGTGGATGACCACGAAACGCTGACGCTCGGGGGAACCAGCGTCGAGCTGTATTACACGGGGCGAAATCACACGGACAACAGCCTGGTCCTGCTGGTTCCTGATCGACGCGTCCTCTTCGCGGTGGACTTCATCCCGGTCCATTCCCTTCTGTTTCGAGACCTCCCCGATTACTACGTGGGTGACCTGGCCGAATCTCTGCGCTGGGTGGACGAGAACCTGGATTTCGATATTCTGGTCCCTGGCCATCCGCCCGTCGGCGGAACGAAAGATACCGTTCGAGAGGTGCGCGAATACGTGGCTGACCTGACGAGCGCCATCCAGCGAGCGCGGGCGAACGGGCTCGCCGACAACTCCGACGGGATGGTAGCCGCGGTGCGCGGGGAGCTGGAGCCCAAATACGGGGAGTGGCAGAACTTCAGCGCCTGGCTGCCGCTGAACATTGCGGGATTCATTCGCGGGTGGGAGGAGCAGTAGGAGCGTCCCGCCCTGGCGCGTCTGCCTTGGTTCGCCTCAGCCCCTGGGCGAACCGGACATCAGTGCGGAGGAAGAGACCCATGCGCGCTCGTATTCGCTTGCAGTCGGCGGTAGGGCTCGTCGTCGTGGTGATGTTGACCGCGTGCCAGCAGTCCGCGCTGACGCGGCCGGGCGCTGCCGAGAAAAACCCCTCCGCTCCCTCAGCGGCGTCCGCGCCAATTCGTGTCATCGCTGTGATCATGGGTGACCCGCCGCACTTCGAGGGGCGTTTCAACCCCAATCTCGGCTCGGTCCCCGGCCTTGACACGCTGGAAGAGATGGTGAACGCCGGCATGGCCAACTTCAACCAGAACGGGGAGCTGCGGCCGCAACTGGCGACGGAGGTGCCCAGCCTGGACAATGAGCTGTGGAAGCTGCTTCCCGACGGCCGCATGGAGACCACGTGGAAGATTCGGCCGGGAGCCGTCTGGCACGATGGTTCTCCCTTCACCGCTGATGATCTCCAGTTCACGGTTGCGCTGGGTCAGGACTCGGATCTGGCGGGCTTCGGCAACGCGATCTATCCCCTGATCGAATCGACCGCCGTTCGAGACGCGAGCACGTTCGTCACCACCTGGACTGGACCGTTTGTCGGGGCGGACACGCTCTTCACCCGCACCCGGGGTCTGCCGCTTCCCAAGCACATTCTCGAAGGGCCCTATACGAAGGACAAGACATCGTTTCGCGACCTGCCGTATTGGAGCGACGAGTTCGTGGGAACCGGCCCATACAAGCTGCGGGAGCTGGTTCGGGGGAGCCACGCGATCTTCGACGCCAACGATGCGTACGTGCTGGGCCGCCCGAAGATCGACGTCGTCGAAGTGAAGTTCGCGCCGGACGCCAACACGATGATCACCACGCTCCTCTCGGGCGCTGCGGAGATCACCTTCGGCGCCCGCATCTCCATCGACCAGGCGCTCCAGATCCAAGACTCGTGGTCCGACGGCTCCGTAATCTTCAATCCTGGCGGCTGGCTCGTGGCCATGCCGCAGTTCATCGATCCCACGCCGCGGCTCCTTCTCGACGTACGCCTGCGCCGGGCGCTGCTGCACGCCATCAACCGTCAAGTCATCGTGGACGATCTGCTCTATGGCAAGACCCAGATCGACGAGGCGCCAATCTCGCCCGTCGACAAGGATTTCAAAGACGTGCAGTCGGCGATCGTCCACTACCCCTACGACCCGGACCGAGTCACGCAGCTCATGACGGAGCTGGGTTACACCCGCGGGTCGGGCGGCATGTTCCTCGACACCTCCGGGAGCCGTCTGACGATCGAGGCGCGCACGAACAATCAGCTCGACACCCAGGTCAAGGCGGCAGAGATCGTGACCGACATGTGGAAGAAGGCCGGTTTCGACATCAACGAGGTCGTCTACGGGCAGCAGCGGGTTGCGGATCGCGAATACCGCAACACGCGACCGGCCTTCGAGATCCTCGGGTTCAATCTCCCGGCGGAGTCGTTCGCGCTCTACCACAGCAGAGAGATCCCGACCGCCGATCGGAACTGGTTTGGCCAGAATCGAACCCGCTACAGCAACCCGGACTACGACGCCCTGGTGGACGAGTACTTTGTGACCATCCCGCGGCCGGCCCGGATGGACGTGCTACGAAAGATCATCCACCTGTACACAGACCAGCTCGTTCTCCTGCCGTTGGCCTATACGACAAACCACGTGGCCGTCGGGAATCGGTTTAAGAACGTGACGGGTCGAGGGACGGACAACACCGAGGGCTGGAACGCCGAGCAGTGGGAATACTCGAAGTAAAAACCGTTTCGATGTCCTGGCTTTCGTTGAGGATCTGAAGGTGAAGATCGTGGCCGGCGCCGTTGTGGACGAGCCCGTCCGCGCTGTTGGTCCATCCCGCATCGCGAAGGAGCGCCTCTGATCGCGCCGGATCGTACGCGTACTTCGTAACCGCCCGGTCGACCGCCGCCCAGGCCTGGTCCTCGAGGGGAAGCCAGAAGTACAGCGGCTCTGACTTACCCGCGTAGAGGCCATCCACGATGGCCTGGCGATCGAAGGCATAAGCGGATCGACGCGCGCCGGACCCTCCGCCGAACGCGCGGTCGAACTGGGCGGGCTCCGTCGAGAAGCCGATGACGAGCTGGCGCTGCGTCGCCGACGCGCCGGCCGGAGCGGCGGTCGCGCTGGACCTCGCCTGGGGCGAAGAGGTTGGCGACGAGCAAGCCCCCAGGGCCAGCCCCGCCAGGGCGACGGAAGCCACGACCCCCCTGATCACTGCATACATCGGCGCTCCATGTTGACGCGATGGCGGCTGGCGCCACGCGGAGATTCGGCCGAGTCTATCCGGGAACGCCGGCCGGTCCCAGCGCTCGACCGGACCCTCATGGGCGGCGGACCAGCGAGCGCCCCGGTTCGCGCGAACTCTGGCGCCCCATGAAGCGGACGCACGCGCGTACGTTGCTTGGGGCTGCCCCATCGTCGGATCGACGATGTTTCGGAAGCTGCCGTTAGGGGGAGGAGGGCGGAGGCGTCTCGCGGCGCGCGCCGGACTGGCCCAGCAAGATCGCGCCCACGGTGAAGTAGTGTTCCGGGTTCATCTGGATGTGCTGTGATGCCGCGTGCGCGTCGCGCAGGCAGCGGTCGAGCGCGGATTTGGCGTACACGGCGCTGCTTCCGCCCGCCCGGTGCATCATCTCCGTGGCCCTTAGGCTGCTCTCGCCGGCGTGGACGAGCGCGAGCCTTACGCGCGCGAGCTCGAGATCGCTCGCCGCGCCGTGCTCCAGTATGGACGCCCAGGCCTTTCGGGTCGCATCCAGGAGAAAGGCGCGCGCGGCCAGGACCAGCGCTTCGGCCTGGGCGACCTGGAGCTGCGCGAGCGGTCGGTCCCGCAGGAGCGTTCGTGAGCGGCCCGCGGGCACCTTGCCGCCGGCCAGATCGACGAAGGCCTCGATCGCGTGCCGGGCGATCCCCAACGCGACCGCCGCGAAGGCCACGCCGTGCAGGTTGCCCTCCGCGAGAAACGGTCGGCGATACAGTGGACCGTCAACGCGGCCGGTCGTGCGGAGCAAATCGAACCCGTAGCCGTGGGGAACGAAGAGGTCCCGAACCGTGAAGTCCTGACTGCCCGTTCCGCGGAGCCCGCCGGTATGCCAGGTGTCCAGGATCTCCGCGTCCTCGGCGCGGAAGAACAGGAGGAGTCGCTCCGGGTTCTCGTCCGAGCCCGATCGCGGCTGATCGCCGTCGGCGATCACGCAGCCGCCGCAGAGCCAGTCCGCCTGGTGGATGCCGCTGGCAAAGCTCCAGCGGCCGGTCACCCGGTAGCCACCATCCACGACGACGGCGCGGCCGGTCGGGCCGAAGCTGCTGGCGATGATCACGTCCGGGTCTCGTCCCCAGATGGTGCGGGCTGCCTCCTCCGTCAAGTACGCGCCGAAGGAGCCATGGGTGATGCCGACGAGGAAGTTCCACCCGACGGAGCCATCCAGCGCGGCAATGGACTCGAGGAGCGTGATCACGGTTTCCGGGTCCGCTTCGAGCCCCCCGAGCTCGCGGGGCATCCAGAGTCGCAAGAGGCCGGAGGCGCGAAGGGCCGCGACGAGGGGCTTCGCCAAGCGCCGGTCGCGCTGGTCGGCGTCGCAATGCGCAGCCACCAGTGGCGCCAGCGCCGCGACGGCGCTCGTCAGATCGCGTTCGCTCGGGGGCTGCATGCTTCTCGGTGGGTCCTTGCGCGCCCGACCGGCGTTCCGGTCGTCTCTGGTCTGCGTCTGCCTCATTGGTCGCCTCCGCTGGACGTCGGGGCACGCGTCGTTTGGTCCAGCAGCCCAGGATAAGCGGAACCAGTCGGGACGGCAACCGGCTGGGGACACACGACCTTGCACAACGTTCCGCCGAGACGGAAATCCGGGAACTGTTGAACGGCCAGGCGCTGCCTTCGTTCTGGGATTGTGAGACTGGGGCCCTGACCCGTGTGGAAGCGGTAATGCTGCCCCATGAGCCGTGCCGAGTATCTCACCTTAGTCCTTGGGCGATAGCCCGGCCCCGGAACCTCTGTTCCTCGACCCGATACGAGTCGTAGCGGGCATCGTTCGCGGACCGCGCAGACAGTCAGCCTTGACGCGCCCGCCCCATTGCCTGCTGCATCCGCTCGGACGCGTCCCGGAGCCCGTCGCCCATCGCCTGCTTCAACGCCATGTTGATGAGTCCGCCGGTTGCCAGGTCGACGGCTCGGGGAGCGAGCCTTCCAGGGCCTGCTTCCACAGGCCATCGAGCTTGTCTTTCATCTCGGCGCGGGACCTCGCCGCCATCTTGCGCCGATCGGGCTTCCCGGCCGGTCGGGCGCCGAGGGGGAGGGAACCGATCCACAAGCCGTCCGACCGCTGGTAGAACGAGCCAACATGGTGGGCGCGCTTGCCGCCAGTCTGCTTGCGCTTGGGGCGTATTGGAGAGTCGGAGGAGGCATTCGCAACACGGGTCACGTGGGCCACCTCCGCAATCAGTTGGTCTACCGCGCCCCCCGGCGTGCGCCGGTTGCGGGGGCGTTCCATGTGCGGATGAAGCGGTTTCTTGGGCTGGATGTCCGACGGTCCACTCGCGCAGGCCAAAGGCGGTCGAGGGGGGGCAAATCCGGCACGGCTCGAGCAAATTTCGGTACAGGAACAGGAGCGGTGCCGGGAGTGGGACTCGAACCCACACGCCTTTCGGCCGCGCTTTTTAAGAGCGCTGCGTCTGCCGTTCCGCCATCCCGGCTGAGAATGGTCCATTGGATTCATCGCGAGATAATGACTGGTACCTTTGGGAATGACCCGGGAGGGGTTGCCGGTCGTGACAACAATGATGACAGTAACGGGCGCCGATACCGCTGATTTTTCCGCGCATGAGCCCTGAGTATATCCGGCCGCCGGCGCGGGTCCTGGCCCCGTCAACACCCCGAACCTGAACCTCCGCCCGCCCCTCGCGGAATCGTGGCACGTCTCTTCGCATAGGCTCCGCGTCGACTACGCTTCCGCCGCGACACCCTTGAACGCGGGGATGACCTCCCGGCCGAACAGCTCGATGGATCGGTCAACCAAACCTTTCGGCATCCGGCCGATCTGGTGGTTGGCGCAGAACAGATCGTAGCCCAGCCGGCGTTGCCCGGCCTCGAGCTGTCTCACCACGGTCTCCGGACTCCCGACGAGCGCCAGCCCATGCTCGATGTTGAACTCGTAGCTCCGGGCAGCCTCGGCCATGGTCGCGGCGCGCGCCACCGCGTCGGGCTTCTCGCTGTCCGCGCCCATCCCGCGCGGATGGCTTCCCCACCCGATCCGCGTGCCGGCGATGGGGCCGCCGCCCACCCGCACCGTGCCGGTGGCAAGGTACTGGCGCGCTTGCTCGTGGGCCTTCTCGTCGGTCTCGGCCACGTGGACCTGGCGCATCAGAAAGATGCGCGGCATCGGCCCGGAGTGTCCGCTTTCGTGCCACACCTTGCGGTAGAGATTGAACTTCCGCTCGACCACCTCGTCGGTGTCGAGGTTCTTGGCGATGTTGTAGTTGTGGCGCGCCGCGTACTCGACGGAGCTCTCGCTGTGCACGGCCGCCCAGATGGGCGGATGCGGCCGCTGGTAGGGCTTGGGCCGGGGAATCACCTCGTCGAGGTGGAAGTACTTGCCGTCGTATGTGACCTCGTCCTGCGTCCAGGCCATCTTCACGATGGTCAGCACTTCCTCCGCCATGCTCGCCCGCTCGTAATAGTTCACGCCCCAGCGGAGAAACTCGTGCTCGTGGACGCCGGTCCCCGTCCCGAACTCGACGCGGCCGTGGGAAAGCTGGTCGAGCATGGCCACCTCTTCCGCCAGCCGGATGGGGTGGTAGAAGGGAAGCTGCCAGATCATCGCGCCGAACCGCAGCCGACTCGTGGCGCGCGCCACCGCCGTCAGATAGACCGATGGGGCGGTGATGGTCCCGGCGCTCTGATGCTCGATGACAAAATACGAGTGCCATCCCAGCTCTTCGATGCGCTGGGCCAGCCGAATGTGCTCCTCGTATACGTCGGCGACGTCGGCGCTGCTCTCCGCGGACGCAACCGCGTCCCATAGGGCGAAGTCGAGCATCTCGGCCTCCTCTTCGGTCGGACGTTCGCGCGGTTCGCCCGGGGGACCAGACCTGCGCCCGGTCCCGCGGTTCGACCGCTCCAGACCATAGCACGGTCGCGGGCGACCCGAAAAGCGACGCCGGCGGGGGCGTGGCTTCCCCCCATCTGGTAGGCTTCCGCCTACCACGCACATTCGATATCGAGCTGGAGGCGCATGTCCCGCGCCCGCGTCGTCGACCCCATCGGGTCGGCCTTCTCCGCCCTCGCCGTTCGCGACTTCCGATATCTCTTCGCCAGCAACTTCTCGAGCCAGATTGGCATCTGGATCCAGCAGGTGGCGCAGGGCTGGCTGGCCTTTCAGATCACCGGTTCCGCGACGTTTCTCGGACTGGTCGCCGCATCCCGCGCCATCCCGAATCTGCTCCTCACGCTTCCGGGCGGCGTCCTCGCCGATCGCTGGGACCGGCGCCGGATCATCGCGACAAGCCAGTTCGTGCTGATGGGCAATGCCCTCACGCTGTTCTTCCTCGTCACGACGGATCGCATCCAGCCCTGGCACCTCATGCTCATCGCCTGCGTGGGCGGCATCGCGGACTCGGCGAATATGCCGGCGCGGCAGTCCCTCGCCCCGCAGCTCGCCGGCCGCGCGCGGATCGCCAACGCGATCGCCCTCAACTCGATCTCCTTCAACATCTCGCGCATCCTGGGGCCGTCGCTCGCCGGACTGATCCTCGCGCAGTGGGGCATCGGCCCGTGCTACGCGGTCCAGGCCGGCCTGCTCGTCGTGGCGATGGGGTGGGTCACCCGCATCGGCCCCGCCGGTGGCAGGCTGGATCGGGACGAGCCGGACCGTGCTTCGATCTGGGCGAACCTCATCGAGGGTGTTCAGTACATCAAGACGTCCGCGCCCATCCGCGGCGTCATGGCCATCGCCATCATCCCGATCTACCTGGAGATCGTGTACTCGCAGCTCCTGCCTGTGTTCGCGGATGTGGTGCTCGACGTCGGCGGGCCCGGGTTGGCGAAGATGGTTACCGCGGTTGGAATTGGTTCGATGGTTGGCGCCTTCATCACTGCCGCGCTCAGCACTCACCCGCGGAAGGGCATGATCATGATGAGCGTCGGGATGTTCTCCGGCGTCGCCCTCATCGTCTTTGCCACGTCGCGCGCGATGCCCACGGCGCTCATCGCCCTCGCGGTGACCGGTCTGACGCAGGCCATCACCATGGCGATGGGCCAAACCATCGTGAACCTCATGGTGGCGAATCAGTTTCGCGGTCGGGTGATGGCGATCTACCAGATGCTGTGGAGCTCGTCGCCGCTCGCCATGGTGCCGGCGGGGTGGACGACTGACCACTTTGGTCCGTCGATCACCGTCCTAATTTCGGGCATCCTCGTCGTCGCGTTCTTCGCGGTCAGCTCCCGTCGGACCGGCGTCGTGCGGGACTTCAGCGAGCAAGCGTTTCGGCCACCCAGCCCCGCGCCGTCCGACGTTGGATAACAGACGGGCGCTCCGGGCGACCCGGTACCGGGATCTCGCGGAGCCGTGGCTGGCGCTCCCTCGAGCGTGAAGGCCGGGCTACCGGTGCGGCCCTCGGGGGCGTCGCCCGCCGCCATTGCGCGGGTCCGTCGGCTGGCGGGGGCCGGCGCCATCTCCCCGTCGCGGTCCGACGTTCGTTCCGCGCGATGGGGCTGTATGCGTCGGCGGCCGGCGTCCGGGCGCTCCGTCGCTCTTCGAGCGGTCTCGGTAAGGACTCAGCGAGTTCTGGCGTTCGTGCCATTCGCGCGCCGCTGGCTGCGCCTCTTCCCGCGAGAGGGTACGGAAGATCTGGACAACGCGGCACATCTCGTCCAGGAGCGACACCATATGAAGCGCGTCCTTCAGGTCGGCGCCGCGCGCGAATACTCCCTGCCCGCGGAGCGCGGCGACGCGATTCTCCCGCAGGGTCCGGGCGACGAGCTGCGCGACGTCGGACGACGTGATGGCGCGCTGCGAAATCAGCACGGGCGCGCTGCCGAGCATCTCCGCTCCCTCCCCGTTGGCCGGGGACAGGCGGTCTTCGACGAGCGCGAGGGCCATGGTGGCCGGCGGTCGAGCATAGATGACCGCGAGGGCATCGGTGCCTCGATAGATGGCCTGGTGGACGATCGCGTCGTCGGGCGCGTCTTCCGGGGCATCCCCATCGACGTCAAACTCGATGAGGTCCTCCGCGGCCAGCCGGCCCAGCATCGCGCCGCGTCGGGACATCGTCATCATTCCGTTGGTTCGCACGCTCATCGTTCCCGTGTGCGAGCTGACGAGCCCGGTTAGGAACATGTCGCGACCCAGGTCTCGGAACGTCTCGATCACAAACTCCTCCGCGGGTGCGGGTACCTGTGGATCGTCGATCTCCTAGGATACCCAAGTAGCAATTGGTCAACAATTGGCGCACGTCCCTTTCGGGTTGCGCCCCGCGAGCCAATTTGGCTGCGGTGCGGCCCAGCGGGCCGTTGGTCAGGTCAACGAGATAGGCGAGATACCGGCTGCGAAGGCGCGGGTCGCGTTGCACATCGGGCGTTCGGAATGGCGTGCGGGAGGAGAGTAAGCCAGATTCTGTTGGTGGCGACCATCTGTCTCGGAGCCACGAACGGCTCCGTCCGCGTGTAGCGGATGCCCCGCACCCTGGCCTCGGCGAGCAGCGTCATCAGCCATGCTTCGGGTTGCAGCGAGGGGGATTGCCCGTTTCACCGCCCGACATCGTCGGGACACTCGTCTCTGTGGCTCTAACCACCGGTTGCCCGGTCCTGGCTTGCGCCAGGCACTCTGCTCTGTGCTGTCTGGACTTTCCTCTCCGACGTGGTCGGAGCGGTCGCCCTTCCTCCCACACAGCCGCCCGATTGCTCAGGGGCTGGCGAAAGTATACCATGGCGGAAAATTCCCTCGGAGCACATGGATGTCGACGAATCTCGGGCCGCGCCTGCCGGACGCGCTGGTGAGGTACTTCTCTGGAAACGAGCTGCGTGCGAAGATGGGCGAGGCGTGCGTCTTGGTTACCCAGGGAGCTGACGGCTATCCCCACCCGATGATCGTCACACCGGGCGAGATCGTCGCCGGCGACCCGTCGACGATGCGGCTCGCCCTCTACGCCGAGTCGACCGCGTCCCGAAACCTGCGCGCCACGCCCCAGGCGACCCTCTGCCACGCCCAGGACGGCGCCGGATACTACGTGAAAGGTGACGTCGAGCCCTTCGCCACCGACGCTCCTGCGCTGAAGGGGCTTGCCGTGTTCACCTTCCGCCCGCGCCACGTGCTGCAGGACGCCGAGCCGGGCGCGCAGGTGACCTCGTCGTTTCGCTTCCACGACGACGCGGGCGAAGATGCGCGCCTAGCTCAGTGGGAGCCCGTCGTGAAGGCGCTGCGGGACAGCTTCGCCTGATTTCCCTGGGGTCCCCGCGCCGATCGGGGGCCGACTGCTCGTCATTTCCCAGTCGGCTGGCTTCCGCTGCCTGATATAATCGGTCATGCGACGGACGAGGCAACCAGGGCCTGGGCGCACCCCGCGAGGGCGGGGTGCGTTTTTCATATGGGGGTCGAAATGGCGGCGGTGAGCGACAGGTTTGCGCGCGAGGGGCTGACATTTGACGACGTGACCCTGGTGCCGGGCCGATCGTCCGTGCTGCCGACCGAAGTATCGACCGCGACCCACCTCACCCCCGAAATCGGGCTCCGTATCCCCATCGTTTCCGCTGCCATGGACACCGTCACGGAGGCGCGCCTGGCGATCGCGATGGCCCGCGAGGGGGGCATCGGCATCATCCATCGCAACTTCTCCATCGAGGAGCAGGCGCGCGAGGTCGATACGGTCAAGCGAAGCCAATCCGGCATGATCGTGGACCCGATCACCCTCGAGCCCAGCCGACCGTTGGCCGACGCCGTCGAGATCATGGAACGCTATCACATCAGCGGCGTGCCGATTACGGAAAATGGCAAGCTCGTCGGCATCCTGACGAATCGGGACATTCGCTTCCAGGTGGATCTCGATCAGGAAATCGGCGGCCTGATGACTCGCCAGGGCCTCATCACCGTGCCGCTCGGCACCACGTTGGAAGAGGCGAAAGAGATCCTGCACCGCCACCGCATCGAGAAGCTCCCCGTCGTGGATGAGGAGGGCCGACTGCGGGGCCT
>DASRDP010000113.1 GCA_035652535.1 Chloroflexota bacterium | reverse complement strand
CCGGGCGGCGGCTCGTCGGGCGGCTCGGGCGGCAATGCCCCGTCGACGGCCCCAGGCCGATAGCGCGCGACCCATAACGGAGGGAGAGAGACATGCTCTGGACACTTCTCGCGGTCGTCCTGGTGTTGTGGCTCCTTGGGTTCTTGGCGAACGTCGGCAGCCTGATTCATCTGCTGCTGGTCGTAGCGCTCATTATCCTGATCGCCCAGCTCCTGACCGGCCGCCGCACCGCGATCTGACGCGTCGGACGAATTGCTGAGGGGACACTATGCTCGACGGTAAGAAAGACGAGATCGCCGGCAAGGCCCGCCAGGTCAAGGGCCGGATCACGGATGACGAGTCCGAGGAGGCAAAGGGCCAGGCGGAGCAGACGCGCGGGAAGGCGAAAGAGACGGCCGCTCGCGCCCGCCGCAAGGTCCAGGGAAAGGTCGAGGAGGTCGAGGGCAAGGTCCGCCAAAACATCCCATAACGGGCCCGCGGTCCCTCCGGCGCTAGTACCCCGGGCCCGTTCCCTTCGGCCCGGTCCCTCCGGCGCTGGTACCCCGGGCCCGTTCCCTTCGGCCCGGTCCCTCCGGCCCGTTCGTGGTGTGCCTGTCGAACCACGGACGGGCCATCGCTTTGCGAATGGACAAATCTGGCCGGGTGGGGGCCCCGGGGCGCCCCCTCCCCCAGCCGCGCGGCCGGCGTCTCCACCACCGGGGGGCCAGGGAAGATCCCTCCCCCGCCGCGGCGGGGGAGGGGAGGGTGGGGGGCCCTTCGAGCTCGGGCCCTTCGGCCCGCTCACCGTGAACGGCAGGCGCGAGTCAGCTCAGCGCGTCTCCCCGGATTCGGCCCAGCGCCGCGCCACCGCGTCGCTGATCCTCCGATAGAAGATCCACGGCAGCGCGGCAAACGGGATGGGGACCGTCGACGCGATGGCAATGTAGACCTGCGGGTGCGGCACGTAGGGCACGATGGTGGTCATCAGGATGAATGCGCCGAGCACCCAGATTGCGGACGAGGCGAGCGCCATCCGCTCGTACACGTAGCTCCGGGCCCGCCGTCGAAGCTGCTCGTCGATCTGTCCGCCCCGCTGCACGCCGCTGGCCCCCATGCTTGGGCTCCCTTGCATTATCGCCCGAAGCGCCGCCCCGGGGAATTCGGTCGGCCAGGCCGCCGCCGGAAACGGCGGGCCTGGGACCGAAATGAATGGGCCCGCTCCGGGGCGGCTGAATCAGGCCGCCGCCGGAAACGGCGGGCCTGGGACCGAGACAAATGCGCTCGCTCTCGGGGCGGCGACCCGAAAAGCTGGCTCCCCCTTCGGAGCGCCATGTCCACTTAGGGGTGCGGGTCGGGCAGCCCGCCGGTCCCGCCAGGCAGCGAGAGATAGTACTCGACGTACGGGTGGTCGTCCGTCATGATGGGGCCGTCGCCGGCCCATTTTCGCAGGTCCTCGTCGCTCATCACGTACAGCGAGTGGACGGCCTCGGGCGACTCGAAGCCACTCCCCTCGAGGTCGCGCCCCAGGTTTCGCTTGTCCCACCGCTCCTGGATGCTCGACAGGCTCGTGTCGATTGGCTCGTTCGACCCAATCATGATGGCGCCGTAGGCCCACATCGTGACGTAGGGGAACGCTCGCGCGAAGGTGCGCGCCATGAGCTTGCGTTGGGCCTCGTTGTCGGGGTTGTCGGGTCGATCTTCCAGCCACTGCGACATCAACCCGCCGGGCTTCAGCGCCTGGGCCACAAGCTTGTAGTACTCGTACGAGTAGAGCACCGAGCTGCCGGCGTTCCGAGGGTGGATGGAGTCCGCCGTCACCACGTCGTATTTCTGGTCGTACAGGAGCAGGTGGTTGCGGCCGTCGTCGATCGTCAGATGCAGTTTGGGATATTCGAGGACGTTCCCGTTTACGGCGCTGAAATAGCGCGACCCCTGCACCATCGTGTCCGATAGCTCGACCACGTCGAGCCGTCTCGGGTTGTGCTCGGCCAGCGCGCCGGCCGTGGACCCGCCGCCGATCCCCACGATCAGGACGTCCTGAGGATCGCGATTGAGGATCATGGGCAGGTGCCCCAGGAGCCTGTGGAACCACACCATCCCGGACTCCGTGCTGGCGTCGGCCTGGCCGTTCTGGTACATGCTGATGATCCCCGTCTCCGGGTTCTGAACCACGGCGACGGATGTCTCGAGCCCCTCACCGACCCATACCACGGCGTTTCCGGGAAAGCGACCGGCCACGATGCGCTCGTACATGCTCGGGGCCAGTACACGCCCGACGGCGAACGTCGCCATGGAGGCCACGACGATACCGCCCGCCAGCCACAGCTCCCTCCGGCTGCCCGTCGAGGCCAGAGCCACGGCCAGAATGGCGTTCACTACCGCGAGCAGCTCGATGGAAACGTGCGTGCCGAAGGTCGGGATCAGAAAGAACCCGGCCGCCCAGGCCCCGAGGATCGCGCCGAAGGTGTTCCCGGCGTAGAGGACGCCGAGGTCACGACCGGTGTTCGCGGACCCTGAGACGACGATCCGCGCCGCGACGGCAAAGCTGGCGCCCAGGAGCACCATCGGCGGCAGGATCGCCACGATGACCAGGATGCCCATCCATCCGTAGTGGTTCTCCAGCAGGCCGGTCAAGATGCTGATCGCGTCCAGCCGATGCATGATTCCGTACGCGTGGGCGAAGACCACGGTTCCGAGGCAGCTCAGGATGGCCACGGCGGCCTGAATCACGGCGTAGACGCGCACCCACGGCAGCCGCCGCGACATGAGCGGAGCGACCAGCGCGCTCCCGAGGGCGATGCCCAGCAACACGGCCGCCAGCACGATCGAGAAGGCGTACGTGCTGCCGTCCAGCAGGATGGCGAGCACGCGCGTCCAGACGATCTCGTACGCCAGCGACGCGAAGCCTTGGACCGTGAACGTCAGGATCACGAGCCGACGCACGCCGGGCGACACGTCGAAGACGGCGCTTTCCTCGTGGGGTTTTTCGTGCGGAACAGTCTCCGCGCTCGCGGGCGGGAGCGGCGCGATGGAGGCCCCCAGGATCAAGGCGCTCAGGCCGGCGAGCCCGTTCAGCGCGGCGGCCACCTGAACGGTCCCGCTAATCCCGATTCCGCCGATGAGCACGAACCCGGCGGCGAGCGTCCCCAGGATCGCGCCCGTCGTGTTGCTGGCATAGAGGAACGAAATGCGGTGGCCGATCGTCTGTCGGATGGTCATGGAGCCCCGGACGATGAGGGGCAGCGTTGCACCCATGAGGGTCGTCGGCACCAGGAGCACCGCGGCGGCCAGCGCGAATCGGAGGGCGATGATGACGACGGCGGCCTCGGCGGCATTGCGCGGGTACAGCGCCAGGTAGGTCGCTTCCACCCAGGCCAGCAACTTCGGTGAGGCGAGGCCGAGGGCGCCGATGACCAGCTCGGCGCCGGCGTACCAGAGAATCGGTCGCCGGACCCGGTCGGCCATGCGGCCGCCAATGAACGAGCCGAGGGCGAGGCCGCCCATGAAGGCCGCCACTACGGTGCTGATGGCGTAGATCGTGACCCCGAAGGTCAGGGCGAGAAGCCGGACCCAGGCGATCTGATAGACCAGCCCGCTCGCCCCGGAGAGCACGAAGATGGCGGCGAGGGTGGGAGTGAGCCAATCGACGGCGGTCCGGGGGAGCGGGCGGGCCGGCGCGATCGCCGTGGATGACTGTGCCAGCGGTCTACTCCGGATCGCCTAAGGATTCGAGGCGGGTCGAAGATTATGGCATATGCGCGCGGCGGGCGGTCCAGCGGGCGAGCCATTCGGCGTACTCCTCCGGCGTGTCCACGTCGGCGATCACGCCCGGGTCCTCGACGGGCAGCTCCACCAGCTCGGCCGCGTGCGCACGAACCACGACGCGCGCGCCCTGGTCGAGGGGGGCGGCACGCAGCTCCGCCAGGACCGAGCGGGCGAACAGTGTGGGGTGGCCGCGAAGGTTGCAATACGTGGGCACGACGATCGGGCAACCGGTCCGCTCCTGCTCGGCGATGAGGGCGTCGATGACCGCGGCTGTCACGAAGGGGTGATCCGCCAGGCACATGAGGACCGCATCGACGTCACCGATGGCGTCGAGGCCCACGTGGAGCGACGAGAGCTGGCCCAGGGAGTAGTTCGCGTTCACGACGGATCGCGGGGCGATCTGCGGGAGCGCATCGAGCACCACCTCCGGCCGGTATCCGAGGACGATCACGGTTCGGGCGACGCGTGACGCGTCGATCTGGGCGAGGAGGTGGGTGAGGAAGGTCTCGCCGTCGAGGGGGAGGAGCGGCTTCGGCCGTCCCATGCGAGAGGACTCGCCGGCGGCCAGGACAACCGCGCCCACGGTGCTGCTCATGGCTGGCTACTGTATCACGGCCCCTTCTCCCCTTGCGGGGGAAGAGCCTGCCCTAGGCGAGCCGAAGGGCTGGGATGGGGGCGTCACCCGCCCTGACCCTGCTCCTGGACGAGGAAGGGAACACCGCGCTCCTTCCCGTTTGATTTGGGAGGCTGCGAACGCTGCGCCGCATCTTGGTCAATGGGATCACCGAATCGATCTCGCGAGCCTCACCGTTGAGATCCAGGGGCAGGTTCTTGGAAGCCGCTGCCCGTGAAGCGAAGGCTGGACGCGATCTCCATCATGTGATCCGTGTCAGCAGACAGGAACAACGTTCCTCGTGAAGGAATCGATCGTCCGTTCACCGCGCGTGGTGGGTAGCCCACCAGCAGCAGAGCCACGTGGGCGATGTTCGAGCCCCACCCGCGGCCTTGGTCATCGGATGGCCAGATCATGCACGCGATCTGGCCGTCGACCTCCACCTCCTCGATAGTTGGATTCGTCCGTATGCGTTGAGGGCCGGGTCTATCGCGCCGAGGTACGCCTGAGACCCTTCGATCGAGGCGCCACTCCCTCCCAATGCTATTCCGAAGAACCCATCCTCGCCATCGTAGTGCTGCTGGCCCACGTACTGATCGGGCGGGTATCGCGATTGCCAGTCCTTTGGGTATCGCAGGCTCACGCCAAACCATCGGCTCACGAACGTCGCGTATTCCGAGTCGCCATCCTCTGGCGAGGTCTGGGTCTCGTCCGGGACGACCCCGCCCGGAGGGCCCGTCTGGGGCAAGCTCGCCACCACATCCCCGGGCGCCGATGGGGCCCACCAGATGCCGACGGCGGCGGCCACACCCGCCAAGCCCAGAAGCGCAAGCTGCTTTGACATCTCGTTATCCTGACCCTACCTTCGGCCGCTTCAGCGCGCGGTGAGGCGACGCGACGTCACCCACCGCGGGTTGCCAGCGTATACGCGATGACCGTGACCCCTGCCCCGGCTGGATCGGTCCCGCTGGCGTCCATGGCAAACACGTTGAGAAAGTTCGTGGACCCGGGGGTGACGGTCAAGGGGAAGACCGTGTAGTTTGACGGCCAGTCTGGCGGGTTGATGAAGTCCTGACATAGGTCTGTGTCTGGCTGCACGCTTGGGGGCGGATATACGTTGCTTGTAACGCTGACGGTCGCGATTTGCACCCAGTTATCGAACCCGTTGGGCGAGCGCCAGATGCTGTAGCCGGTGATGGCTCCGGACTGATCGCCATCCGACAGGTGCAGACAGACCATGTCGTCGCTCAAGTTTCGAGCTTGAATCGTAGCCGCGCTGCATGATCACGGTTCCAAGACTCGATGCCGACGCGATGAGCTGGAAGGCCACGGCGGGCTGTTGCTTCGTCGCATCCACGGACATGACCGGAAACTCGAACGATCCATCCCGGCGCACAACAGCTGCGAAGGACGTGCCGGTGAGGCGAACGGTCGTCCCGGCGACAGTCCCTCCGGAACGGCCGGTGGCGACGCTCCCGACGATTTGCGCCTGTCCCGGTGGGAGCGGGTAGGCCTTTGCCGGATCGAACCGCCGAGGAGGAAGCGAAAGCGGCGCGCTTGCGGGCCTCGGCGGCCGCGATGACGAGAGCACAGCCGGCTCGCCAGGATGCGAAGCGCTCGGAGTCGCGGCCAACGCCGGCGTGGTGACGGGCGTTGTTGTCGCAGGCCGCGTTGCGCTCGGGGGCGACCGTGATCGGCGTCGGCGTTCCAGTCGCAGGAGATATGCCGAGCGTCGGCATCGGCTCACGCCTCCCGTCGGTGGCAGCAGCTGGCGCGGCAATGAGGCTTCCGAACAACACGAGCATTCCGAACAAGGTCACGACGATAAGTTTCCGCGCTCTCGGCCCGTCCCCGAACCACCGGAAGTCTCGCGCGCTGCAACAGTCGGTTACCTTCACTACCAAACAGCATAGACAGCGCGGAACGAATTGTTGCCTCGAGTAAGCAAACATTTGCGTTGCATTGTGGAAACGATCCGTCCAGCGTCGCGTTGCGAACCGGCGCTTACGGCTTGTCCACGCTTACCACAGGTGCGAGGTGTCGCCGATGACCTCGGCGATGGCCCCATCCGGGTACAGCTCCAGCGCGGTAAGCGAGGCGGGCCGCACGCCGAACTGCCAGTACCGGCGCGTCGGCATGTTGAGGAGGTGTGTGAGGAGCACGCGGACGGGCCCGCCATGGGTCACGAACAGAATCGTGCGCTGGTCGCCGCGCGCCGGCTCGCCGGCGCCGCGATACGAGAAGCGATCCGTTGCCTCGCCGTCTGCGGGCGGGAGCTTCACCACCGAGTGGAAGAAGGCGACGATGCGGGCGCGCACCTGCTCCAGGGACTCGCCGCCGGGCGGGCGCACGCCCACAGGGTCCCGAATCCACGCCTCCCAGTGGTCCCGCGCCGTGACGGCGATCTCGTCGTAGCGCATCCCCTCCCACGCACCGAAGCACATCTCGCGGAGCGCGGGCGTCTCAGTGAGGCGGACGCCGTGTCGCCGCGTGGCGACTTCGGCCGTCTCGCGCGCCCGGGCGAGGTCGCTGGTGTAGACGGCGTCGATGGACTCACCCGCCAAGCGCGCGGCGAGTCGCTCGGCCTGCGCGCGGCCCTCGTCGCCCAGGGGCACGTCGTGGTGGCCCTGGTAGCGAATCTGCTGGTTCCAGATCGTCACGCCGTGGCGGACGAGGAGCAGTCGGATCAACGCGTCGCCCACGGATCGAAGACCGCGCGCTCGCGCGCCTCGGCGAGTCCGATCGCCTCGCGCGCCTCGGCGATCACGTAGAGAGACCCGGCGATGACGACTACGTCGCCGGGGCGCGCGACCGCGCGGGCCCGGGCGACGGCCGCGGAGACGGTGCGCTCGGTCGTCACGCTGGCGCCCTGCCGGCGCGCGACGGCCGCGAGATGCGCGGGGTCGAGGGCGCGCGGGTGCTCGGCTCGCGTCGCGATGATGATCGGCCCCGCGTGCCCGGTCCGGCTCGCTGCGCCGAGGAGCGCGCTGACGATTCCATCCGCGTCTTTGTCGCGTCCGACGCCGAGCACGAAGACGGCCGGCCGGTTCGGATAAGCGCTCGCCAACGAGTCCGCCAGCGCTGAGGCGCCGGCCGGGTTGTGGGCCCCGTCCAGCACGATGGGCGGGTCGCCGGCCACGACCTCGAAGCGCCCGGGCCACTCAGCGGTCTCGATGCCGACGCGCACGGGGTTCAGGCCGATCGGGCCGATGCACTCATCGCGGAGCGCGTCGAGGGCCGCGACCGCGGTGGCGACGTTCGTTCGCTGGTAGCTCCCGGGCAGGGCCGGGCGCACGGTTTCGATGCGTCCCACCGCGGTGAGCAGGTCGCGGTCGCGGGGTGGATCGTCCCAGCGCGCCGCGCGCGACCCCACCTCGCGCAGGCGCGCGCCCCGTGCGTTCGCGGTCCGAACGATGACGTCCATGGCCTCGGGCCCCTGGGGCGCGACCACACACGGGCGGCCGGGCTTGATGATGTCCGCCTTCTCAGCCGCGATAGCGGCGATGGTGTCGCCGAGGATCTGGGTATGGTCGAGGCTAATGGGTGTGATGACGGAGACCGCCGCGTCGACGACGTTCGTGGAGTCGAGGCGACCGCCCAGCCCGACCTCGAGCACCGCCACGTCGACTGGCGCGCGCGCGAAGCGCTCCAGAGCGAGGACCGTCATGATCTCGTACGCGGTGGTCGGCCGGTCGGCGGCGGACACGCCCGCGAGCGCCTCCCGCACGCGGCGCAAACCCTCCGCGAATCCGTCGGGATCGATCGGCTGACCGTTGATCCGCACGCGTTCGCGAAGTTCGTGGAGGTGGGGCTGCGTGTAGAGGCCGGTGCGCAAGCCGGCGGCGCGAAGGGCCCGCTCGATCATGGCGGCAGTCGAGCCCTTCCCATTGGTCCCGGCAATGAGGACCGATGGGTAGCGGCGCTGGGGATTGCGCAGCGCCAGCAGGATCTCGCGCGTACGGTCAAGGGTCAGGCCGCCCACCGGAGGGTCGCCGCGCTCGAGGTCGGGGACGCCATCGAAGAATCGCGCGGCGTCGATCTGCTCGGTCCCGTCAGTCATGCGCTGGACGGCCGGCGGACAATGGCGTCGGCCATGCGGGCGACGCGGGCCATGGCGGGCAGATCGTGAACGCGGACGATGTCTGCGCCGGCCCGGATACCGAGAGCGACCGCCGCCGCCGTGCCCTCCACCCGCTGATCCGGCGGGAGGCCCAAGGTTATGCCGATGAACGACTTGCGCGAAGGGCCGATCAAGATCGGCTGGCCGAGAGCGCGTAGCTCCTGGAGCCGCGCCAAAATCTCCAAATTGTGGGCAGGCGTTTTGCCGAAGCCGATCCCCGGATCGACGATCATCCGCTCGCGTGGGACGCCGGCCTCGGTGAGGATCGCGATGCTCGACCGGAGGCCCTTCAAAATGGACGCGATGACGTCGTCGTAGTCCACCTCGGGAAAGTAGCCGCCAAGCTGCTCAAGATGGCGCGCCTCCGCGGAGCGGTTGTGCATGGCCACGGCACACGTGCCCCGTCGCGCGACGATGGGCGCGAGATCGGGGTCTCGGCGAAATCCCCACACGTCATTGACGATGACCGCGCCGGCGTCGAGCGCGGCCTCGGCCACCGCCGCATGGGACGTATCGATCGAAATTGGGACCGAGACGCGCGCGGCGAGCCCCGCGATCACCGGGACGACGCGCCGCAGCTCCTCTCGCGGATCTACGGGCAGCGCGCCCGGGCGCGTGGACTCGCCCCCAACGTCCAGAATGTCGGCGCCGTTCGCCGCCATTTCAACGCCTCGCGCCACGGCGGCTGCCGGGTCCAGCGTTCCGTCGCCCGAGAAGGAGTCGGGCGTGACGTTGACGACGCCCATGACGTACGTCTTGGCGCCCCACCGGAACGTGGATTTACCGCAGGTCGTTTCCGCGACCTGGTTCATCGTCACATTCATCGAATCGCGGATGGCGTGATCTCCGTTCCCAGCGGCGCGGAGCCGCTCTCTCCCAGCATGGCCGCGTACCGCTCCTCGACCTGTTGGCGAAGGCGGTCGCTGGAAATGTTCGAAGCCAGGCTCGCGGCGACGGCCGCGCCGCCCGCGCCCACCCCCTCTTTTACCAGACCGGATTCATACAGGCGCAGCGCCGGAAACGGGGACGCGGCGAAGGTGAGGGCCGTTGCGAGGAGCGGATAATTCCCGGCTTCGCGCATGAGGCCGACCGGGTCGGCTGTCGTGTCTTCGGCCACCCAGCGCGTCGTCGCGACCACCATATGTGGCCGCGGCGCAACGCCAACGCTGGCGAGGCGCTCGACGAGGGCGGCGATGGCGATCATCTGGGTCCCCCCGGCCAGAAGGACGGGCGCGCCGGCGTCGGCTGCGCCGGCGGTGAGCCCCGCAACGGCGGCCTGCATCGGATCGCCAAGGGTCGCCACGGCGGCC